>NZ_DATEJY010000254.1:0-3897 GCF_035277725.1 Dyella sp.
CCAGTGTCGATGAGGTGTGCAAGTGGGCTAGAGGGCTTTATCTACGCCGCAAGGTTGGCCCTTAAGGCTGGGAGCGAGCTTCCTCTAAGCCATGTGACGGTAGCTGGCCGCCACAAAAACAAGATACAAGGCTGGGATGAAATCCGAGCATTGCCATGCCTGCACGAGCTGGGATTTTGTCCCGGCCTACAAAGGCCACGTCAAAGTTATCTCGCACAAAAAAACGGCGCCGAAGATGTGGGCGGATACATCTTCGGCGCCGCGAGTCGACAACGGTTGCAAAGGGAGGAAAGTCAACCGTTGCGCATGCCGCCGATGAGTGGCGCGTCCTCGGGCCGGCCACTGGGAGGCCGGCTCAAGAACGCCATCGCGCGGATGCCCATTCAGTCTGGCCAAACGCTGCTGCCATGCCCATGGCGCAAAGGGTCAAATCCTTGTGCGAATGGGCCAACTTCAGTTGAGAATTTCCCGCCAGTTGGCACGGTTTACATTGTTGGGGTTTGTCTTTGAATTGAGTTTGTTCAACTGCGGAACGTTGCCGGTGGTGTTGGTACCGACCACGGCGTTGCTGCCGTTCTGCAGAATCGACACGCCCGTGGGCGCCGATTGCGTGGTCAGATAATTCACCACGCTGCCGCTGCTGCTCTCCAGCACGGACACGCCAGCGTAGTTGGTCGCGTAGATTCCACCTTGCAACGAGCATGGATCGGAGGAAGGGATCACCGTCACCCATGCCAGCACGTTCAGGCCTGCGGTCGCAGCAGGGTTCACCACGATGCGCTCGGTACCGCCATTGGTGCCGCCCGCCGAATTGGTGAGGTCGTAATACCAGCCCAGCGAACTGTCGCTGAGGCTGGCGCCCACGCTAAGGTCGGTCACCGCGGTCAACGAGCTGCGTGTGAGCGCCAGGCCGGTGGTGGACGGCGTGGTGCCGGAGCCGTCGCGCAAGGCATACATGGTCTGCTGCTGCGTGGTGGTGAGATCGGAGATGTCCAGGAACTGCCCGGTGCCCACGAACACCCAGCGCAGCGTGGTCAAACCGGTCGAACTGACGCTCAGCTCGATGCGCGGCGCGGTAGTGATGGGTTGCGGCTTGTTTGCAACGATCAGCGTGGCAAGCAGCGTGGGCGCAGGATAGTTGCCGGTAGGATTACCGGACGAATCGGTCGCGCCTTCGGTCAAATCGAAACGCCACACGTTGCCGAGCAGATCGCCAGCATAGATCTGGTCGACGGTGCCATCGGTAATGTCCTGCGAATACGCCGTTGCCTGCGCCAGTCCGGCCGGTGCCGTGGCACTGCCCACGCCGGTATCGATCTTCTGCAGCAGCTTGCCGGTCTTCGCGCTGAGTATGTAGAGGATGCCGTGTCCGGCTAGCGTGCCGCCGGTGTTGTTGTAGCCCGAAGTCATCGCGACCACCCAGCCGTACTTGCGCGTCTTGATGATCAGCGGCGCGCCATAGCTGTAGCCCATGTCCGCGTCGGTGAATTCCCATAGCACGTTGGCAGCCTGCGAGGTTTCCACCGTCGAGCTGCTGGAGGTGTCGACGGCTTGTGGCACGCTGGTTACGTCCAGCGCGTAGATCCCTTTGCCGCCCTTGCCGAGGCCGCCCACCAGGAGGGTGTGCCAGTCCGAGGTCGATGCCGTGGTTGCCGGCGCGGCTGTGCCATCGCTGATATAGGTGAAGTCCACGTCCGCCACCTGCGGCGTGGCGTCGACGTAGAAGTGGTGCGCGAAATTGTTGGTGGAGACGCCGTTGAGGTTGGCCAGCGCCGGCAAACCATCGACCAGCGGCGTGTTGCTGGGGCCGTTGAACACCATGCTGGGCACGTAGGCGAACAGTTCGCTGCCACCCCCGGTGACCGAGTTGGTGCTGGTGGCTCCCGTGAAATCCGCCTCGAACGCATGCAGCATGCCGTCGTTCGCGCCCACGTAGATCACCGGCTCGCGATTGGCGATGGTTTTGCTGAAAGCGGTATAGCCCGGATTTGTCGCTTCGGAATAAGAGGGTGACAACGCGTTTTGCACCAGCGTCGCGCCCGAGTTCACGATGTCGCCGAGGATGTGCGTGCGGGTGCGGAACAGCGTGCCTTCATTGCTCTTGTCGCCGCGCAGATAGTCCACCAGTTGCGAGCCGTGCCCGGTGGCATCTACCGCAGTCTGTTCCGAAGTGGAAAGGTTTGCATAGCGGAACGGCACGCCCTTGCTGCCATTCCACGTCACGATGCGCCGTCCGGTGCTCCAGGCCAGTGTGGTGGTGCCGCTGGAAGTAGCTGACTGGGTAAGCGTGTCGAGCTGGATCTGCGCATGCCAGGGCGTGCTGCCGGTGGCCGTGATCACGGACGTACCGGAGGTAGACGCCACGAAACCAGTGACGTCGCCAGTCCACACCACCGGCGTGTACGCCGTGGTGTACGCGGGAAATCCAGTGACCGGCGCGTAGTAGGGCGCCGTATTGGCCGTTACGTTGGACAGCACGCGCGAAGATGAAACAGTAAGCCCCGCGCCGGTTTGCGAAGCGGTGGAGGCCACGTTATTGAAGATCTGCTTCAGGCCGCTCTGGATCAGGTTGGGCTGGTTGCCGGGGAAGTAATTGTCAGGCCGCAAATCGTTGGTGGCGGCGGAGGTGCCGTTCGTATGCCAGGTGAGTATGTTGGCCGGCGTGCCGTCGCCGTTGACGTCATTGAATCCGCCGTATTTCGCGGCCAGCCAGTACATGTTCGGGCCGGATCCGTTGCTGAGGCCCGATGGGTTGTAGGTCGGGTGGCTCGAACTGCCGTCGTAGCTGCCCGGTTCCAGCACGTCGACGGTGTAGGTAGTGACCTTCTGGCTGCCATTGATATCGGCGCGAATATCTTTGGTATGTGCGTAGTAGGCGAGACCTGCCATGTTGTAGGTCGCGTATTCACCGCTGATTTCGTAAGTGCTCCCGAGGGCGGTGACATTCAGGTATTGCGCCATGGTACTGGAAGCTGCCGTCGTGCCTTGCGCTTCGATCAGCGGCAGGTTGCCCAGCTGGGTGACATAGCTGGACGCGTCCAGCGCGGTGCCCACGTTGCCGCCCACTGTCAATGGGGACAACAAGGTGCCAGCGCTGTTCTTCGCGGCGGGGGCCGACGTGGGCACGGCGGTGTCATACCAGGTGTGCGCATCGCCGATGGTCACGATGGCGTTGTTCTGGCAGGTGTATTGGATCGGATCGTTGACCGTTGGGTTGCTGGCGGAAGCCACCGCTGTGCCGGTGAATACCGGGAAACTCGGGTCCGCGCTGTTGCTCGACGTGAGACCGTTGGTGTAGCTCGTATCCAGCGGCACCTGCATGTAATAGGCGAGCGTGGCCCAGTACAGGTCGCCCACGTTGTCGTACTGCTCGTAGCCGTTGGAGTAGCCGAACTTGTTCAGGTAGTTGATGGTGCCGCTGTCGGTGAATGCCGTGCCGCCCGGCGCTTTGGCGTAAGTGGCATCGGCACTGTCCGGATTGGTGTTGAAAATGCCGGTGCTGCCATCCCATTCCGAATAGCTGTTGGTTTGCGGTGAGCCATAACCGTTGTACGTGGTGGGTCCGTTGTCGCGCAGCAGAGCGCGCACCGCGCCGTTGGGTTGCGTATCACCTCTCAGGAAGCCGTACGCCGAAGCGCCGACGCGGATCCTGGTGTAGTTCTGCTGGATCAGGCCTTCAGGCTTGTTGTACTGGCCTGCGCCGGGGTAGTCGGTAGATGCGTGCGCGCTGTTGCAATTGCTTTCCAGCATGCCTGCCACACACACCTGCACCTGTGCGTTGTAGACCGTGTAGAAATTTTTGTTGCCGTCGTTGACGACCGTGGGCGTGTTGTTGTTGTTTTTATTCGGCGCCGTGTAGTTGTTGGAAATGATGAAGCTGGAACCTTGCTGGTACGA
>NZ_DATEJY010000255.1:0-9033 GCF_035277725.1 Dyella sp.
GCTGCCCAGCCGGTGATGGATCGCTACGCCGCTCGCGGCCTGATCCACAAGAACAAGGCCGCTCGCCACAAGAGCCGCCTGAACGCCAAGATCCACGAGCTTGCCTGAAGTCGGGCGAGCATCGGGTTGGTATAGAAAAGCCGGCGGAGACGCCGGCTTTTTTGTTGACTGGAGCTCCCCCTCCCTTGGGAACCTCAGTCTGGGCGTCATGAGGCATCCCACCTTACCGTCGTCCCGGCGAAGGCCGGGACCCAGTGTCTTTATGATGTATCAGAGCAAAGTCGCTGGGTCCCGGCTTTCGCCGGGACGACGATTGCTGTGTAGAAGGTTTTCCGTAGCAGATCGGCCGCGTGCCGCTGCGGAAACGGCGGCTTTGTTTGCGCTTTTCACCCCATTGGGTGAAGGGCGAACGCGGCGAGTTGCTGTTTCATCGCCTGCACTTCCTCCACGCTGGTCTGCTCGATATCCGGCGCCAGGTCCTTCAAGGCTGGATTGAGATACCGCATCGAGGACTTCACCACCGCCCGCGCCGAGCCATGGCATTCATGCGCGCCGGTCAGCCGCATCACCTCGGCCAGGTTGCCCGAGCGGATACCCGCCCCAGCCATCACCTTGACCCGGTCGCCGGCCTGTTTGACCAGACCAGCAATCACCTGCGCACCCGCCAACGCATTCGCGCATCCGCCCGAGGTGAGCACACGCTCGCAGCCCAACGCCATGACGTCATCCAGCGCACGGCTCACATTCGCACTGGCATCGATCGCACGATGGAACGTCACGCCCAGTTTGCCAGCTGCATGCACCAATTCGCGACAACGCGGATCGACGTGGCCATCCGCATCCAGCGCACCGATCACCACGCCGTCAAAACCCAGGCTGACGCAGGTTTCGATATCACGCCGCATCATCTCGAAGTCAGCGTCGTCATACAGAAAATCACCCGCACGTGGCCGCACCAGCACATACACAGGGATGCGCACCCGCTCGCGCACGACCGCCAACATGCCATATGACGGCGTGATACCGCCTTCGGCTAGGCTGCTGCAAAGCTCGACGCGATCCGCGCCGCCTTCCTGCGCGGCCAGGGCAGACGCCAGCGTGCCGGCGGCAATTTCAAGCAGAGCTTGTTGGGACATCAGCTGTAAGTCGTCTGGTAGAGGCTGGGCGATGCGAGCAGGCGATCTTGTTGCTGCTTGTCGCATACGGCATAGGTAAAGCCTTTCTGGATGGCGAAGGCGCCGCATTCGCCATCGCGGCGCAGGGCCAGGAAACCCACCTGCATCTCCTTCGTCGCCTCCGGACGCTTCTTCACGATGCGTCGCACGGCCTCCTCGCAGGCTTCCTGCGGACTGCGGCCCTGGCGCATCAACTCCACCACCAGGAAGCTGCCGGCGTTGCGGATCACTTCCTCGCCGACGCCGGTTGACGTCGCACCACCGACTTCATTGTCGACGTACAAACCCGCGCCGATGATCGGACTGTCGCCCACGCGGCCGCGCATCTTCCACGCCATGCCGCTGGTTGTGCACGCGCCTGCCATATGGCCGCTGGCATCGACCGCCAACATGCCGATGGTGTCGTGATTGTTCTTGCCGCCCGGCATGCCGAGGTTCTGCATGCTACGGTGGTAATCGATGTTTTCGCTGTTGGCCACCGGCGTGTACTTGGCCTGCTTGAGCCATTCGTGCCAAGCCTTTTCCGATTCCGGCGTGAGCAGATTTTCCTTCTTGAAGCCCTGCTGCAGGGCAAATTCCAGCGCGCCATCGGCAACCAGCAGCACGTGCGGCGTGTTCTCCATCACCTTGCGCGCCACGTTGATCGGATGGCCGATGTGCTCCAGCGCTGCCACCGCACCGCAACTGCCATCGCCATTCATGATGCTGGCATCCAGCGTCACATGGCCGTCCCGATCGGGATAACCCGCGCGTCCCACGCTGTGATTGTGCAGATCCGATTCCGGCACCATCACGCCCTGCTCTACCGCATCCAGCGGCTTGCCGCCCTTGCCGAGCACGCCCCATGCGGCTAGGTTGGCTGGCACGCCGAAATCCCAGGTGGAGACGACGCGTGCGCCGACGTTGCCGGGAACGGAGCCGGCCAGGGTTGCCGTCGCGCGCGACAGGCGCGGCAGGGCTAGCGCGGAAGTGGCCAGCAGGCTGGTTTTGAGGAAGTTGCGGCGACCGGTCATGTCTCTCTCCGATGGCGAATTTCACATGATGACGGATGAAAGCGCGAATGCACAGCTTGCCTGGGAGCCTGTCAGATATAGGTGGGTTTTAGCGCACCTGGCCGGTTTGCCATGACAGGCTTAGCGAGACTTGTCTTTTGCCAGTCGCGCAGAAGTCCGCTTCTTCGTTACCGTTGCTTTCGGCGTTGCAGATGAGGTCATGGCGTTTGCCTTGCTGGTAGCACGTTTGCCAGATAGCGATTTGCGCGGCGCGGCCGACGGTTTGACCGCCAATTTCTTGGGCGCCGACGTCGCCGCGGACTTGCGGGCTGCCGAGATGACCTGCTTGGCCGCTTTCTTCGTGGTTGTCTTGCCTGCTGGCGACTTGTTGCGTGCGGTAGCCGGCTTTGCTGGCGGAAGGGAAACGGCAGCCATTTCGATGCCAAACACATCGGCGAGCTGCGCATCATCGAGTACCTTGCTGGCAGTCGGTCGTTTCGCGGGTTTGGCGAAGCCGGCGCCGGCCTGCCTGACCAGATCATTGGCGTCGACATGGCGCAAGGCGAACAGCAGTTCCGGCTGTTGGTCGAGTCGCGCGCCGACGCCGTAGAGCACGGCGGCAACGTGCTTGCACATGGATGCGCCGTCCGGGCAGCTGCATGTGAACTTGATCTCCTTAGGTAACGGAAACAGGCCTGTGCCGGTCTTGCAGAGCCGCTCCATCACACCACGCGAAAATTTGCCTTGCAGGAGTTCGACCATCGAATCGATCGATCCCGAACAGTCGGCACCAATGGTTCGCCATTGTTTTTCAGGACACGCCACGACACTCACGCTTACTTTGTAGAGGCTCGACCCCATGACTTGCGCGCGCACCGCACCCTCGCTGATGTGCAGGTCGATCACCGAGCCATTGCGCACATAGGTACGACCGCGCGGCAGGCGATTGGCATAGTCGCTGTAACGTTCCAGGTTGTCGCACCAGGCCTTGCCCCAGAAAGTCTTGGCGATGGCGCCGCGATACGGTGCGATGGGCGACAGCGTCGCACCCGACTTCTTGGCCTTGGCGGCAGCCTTTTCAGCTTTGTCTCTGCGCTCGGCAACCGAGACATAAGGCTTCCATCCCCAGTACCCCATGCTGTTTCCTCTTGTCGATCAATGTTCTTGTGCGGTGTGAATGTCGAGCCTGACGAGATCGAGCAATTCACGATCGCTCATTTCGGTGAGCAGGAGCTCCGCGCCCCCCTCCAGCACATCCTTTACCAGTTGCTGCTTCGATTCAATCAATTGATCAATGCGGTCCTCGACCGTGCCGCGGCAGACGAACTTGTGCACCAGCACGTTTCTCTGCTGGCCGATACGAAACGCACGGTCAGTCGCCTGATTTTCCACCGCCGGGTTCCACCAGCGATCGAAATGGATGACATGCGACGCGGCGGTGAGGTTCAACCCCGCGCCACCGGCCTTTAACGACAGCACGAAGAAGGGCGTCAGTTCGTCTTCCTGAAATTGCTTGACCAGAGTGCGGCGCCGGGCCACCGGCGTGCCGCCATGGAGTATCAAACCCTCGCGACCGAAGATGGAACCGAGAAAAGCCGCCAAAGGCTCCGTAGTCTCGCGGAACTGAGTGAACACCAGCACTTTTTCCTGCTTGGCGGCGATGACCTCGACCAGCTCGCGCAAGCGGCTGAACTTGCCGCTGTCTTGCTCCCTCCATGCCGCGTCACCCAGCCATTGCGAGGGATGGTTGCAGATCTGTTTGAAGCGCATGAGGAAGCTCAGCACCACGCCCTTGCGACCGATGCCTTCGGCGTCCTGCAGTGCGAGGGCCAGGTCTTCCACCGCGCGTTGATAGAGCGCCGCCTGGTGCGTGCTCAAATGGCACCATGCCTTCAGTTCGGTCTTGTCCGGAAGATCGTTGATAACCCGCTTGTCCGTCTTCAGGCGGCGCAGGATGTAGGGCCGCACCAGCGCGCGCAGCGGACCGAAATGCTCGGCCTTCGCCAGCCGTTTGGTGAAGCTGGCAAATACCTTGTCCGAGCCCAGTAAACCGGGATGAGTAAAATCGAAAATGGACCACAGATCGGACAGGCGGTTTTCCACCGGTGTCCCAGTCAGCGCGATGCGCGACTGGGCGCGAAGCTGCTTGACCTGCCGCGTTTGCTTGGCGCTTGGATTCTTGATCGCCTGCGCCTCATCGATGATGGCAACGCGCCATTCGATGGTCCCCAGCAGCGGCTGACGAAGCAGCGAGCCGAAGCTGGTGACCACCAGATCGACATTCGCCAGCCGCGCAGCGTCCAGCGCACGTAACTCAGTCGCAGGCATGGCCGATGGATGGGCGACCAGCAGGCGCAAGCTGGGCGCGAAGCGCTCCGCTTCTGCCGCCCAGTTGGCCAGCAACGATGCAGGGGCAACCAGCAGGCTGGGGCGGGCCTCGGTGTTTTCGCGCTTCAACACCAGCAGCAACGACAGTACCTGCATGGTCTTGCCCAGGCCCATATCGTCCGCCAGACAAGCGCCCAGGCCGAGCCGGGAGAGCAGGTACAGCCAGCGCACGCCAGCCTGCTGATAAGGTCGCAGACTGGCCTTGAGTTCCAGCTCTGGACTGATGTGCGCCAAGCCCTCCGGCTGCCGCAAGGTTTGCAAGGTGTCGGCCAGCCAGGAGCCCGCCGCGAGCTGCGACCAGTCGTGGTCGTCGTGTTCCCCACTATCACCTTCGTCGAGCGAAACGCCCGCCAGCAGGCGCAGGGCCTCGTTAAACGGCAGGCCGGTTTTCGCCGCTTTTTCCATCACTTCGAATCGCTTCAGCAGGCGACCGAGCTTTTTCTTGTCAACCTCGATCCAGCGACCGCGGATGAACTGCAAACCGTCAGCGCCTTTGAGCAGTTGCTTGACCTCGGCAGCGCTAAGGCGCTCACCGTCCAGAGAGACCTCGGTGCTGAAATCGAGCAATGCACTCGCGCCCAGCAGCGACGGCGGCTTTGTGCCGATATTGGCTTTTACAACGGGGCGAGCCGGGCGTCCCGCCTGCCAGACGCCCGGCGTGCGCACGACGATGCCGGCGGCTTCAAGTCTGGGCAGGTCGGTGAGAAAGCGATAGGCGTCCTGCGGTGTCCAGCGCAGTGGATGGTAGATCTCGCCCGTATCCAACATGTCGCGCAACCAATCGCACTGTTCGGCGGCGCGCTGCACCGGCAACAGCAGCGACAGAAGCTGCTGCTTGCTGCGAGCGCCTGAAAATTCAGCGAGGGCTTGCGATAGCGGCTGATGTTGCGCCTTGCCATGGGCCGACAGGCGCGAGGTATACGTCGCCAGGAAGGCGAACGGCGAGTCCGGGTCTTTTCGATTCTCAGCGAGATTGAAATGCACGCGGCCAACGAGGTTCCAGGCCGGGTGGCGCGCCTTGAGGAAATCCTGAAGAGGGACTTTTGCGGCCGTCAGCTCCTGCCGCAAGGCGATATCGATCTCACCCCAAAGCGTGGCCAACACCTCGGGGGACAGATACTCCCCGCCCGTCATTGGCGGTGCATCGGCAATCACGGCGTCGAGATCGTCGAGGGAAGGCGTGACGACCGCCATCTCGCCACCTTCGGGCGTGGCGCACAGGGCGGTGACATAACGCGCGGCAAAGTCACGCCACCAGGCCCATGCGGGCGGCAAACTGCGACCGACTTCCGCCGTTCCCAGATGCAGCAGGCCATGTCCTGCGCCAAGCGCAAAGGCAGTACCTAGTCGTAGCTGTATGTCATCCGCCGAGAGCGGCGCGGCATTCTCAGGCACCGCAAGCAGGTGACCGCTTGGCATCAGATGTGGCACGAGCATCAGTGAATTCCGCGCGCAAGATGGGTCTCTGCAACACGCCAAGCATTCACCATGTACGACAGCCCCGTGCGTTTATAACCCGGACATCAGTATAAGGCGCGCCATGAGCGTCGCAGAACGAGGCGAAAAATCAGCGCGGCTTTGCCAGCAGATACTGGCCGTGCTCACCGTACTTTTGCCCGCTTTTATCGACGTTGACGCACAACCGCCCTCCGCACAAGGTGACATCCGCCTGGTTATAGGCATGCATCAATTCAGCGGAAACCTGGCTATTCCTGAGCTCGCCCTGGTAGTACCACAGCAACCAGCTCCCTCCGATGATGGCGATCAGCAGTGCGCCGATCACGCTGGCCGCCGTTTTCCATACAAGGTGCCGGCACAACTGGTCCAGCCGGCGTACATGGCTGGCGAGTTGGCCCATCCTGTCCTGGAGTTGCGCGGTGGACTGGCCAAGCCGTTGCTCATATTGGGTGATCGAATGTTCCAGGCCATGCTCCAATTGAGTGGCCGCCACCTTGGGAAAGCTGCTGAGCATCCGGTCCGCCGACTGCGCCACCTGCCCCGGCACGCCACCGATAGCACGCTGCAATTGCTCCATCAGCGCTTGCTGATGTTGCTCCAACTGATGACAGCGGCGCTCGAACTGGGCCATCAACGCCATCGCCTTCAGCGCGCCTGTTTCGAGATCTTGCTCGTGCATCATGCACTCCTTCAGCGGCTCATCACCGGACCACGATGTTCCATCTGCTGCGCGGCGACCCGCTCCAGCTCCTGTTGTTGTTGCTGCAGTTGCGCCGTGCAGCGTTCCTGCTGATCGACCATGGCCATTGCCGCCGTGTTGAGTGCACGTACTTCAGGCAGTTGCGTCGCCTCGTGCAATGCCCGGAAGTAAGCCTGGTTGTCACCGGCTTCCAGCCCGCCGAGCGCGCGGTCGATAAGCGATGAACGATAGGATGGAGCAGGCGTAGCCGGAGCGGGGAGGTCCTCGCGAAATGGAGGTGCGATCACGCTGGGCGTTCTTTGCTCGCGATTCTGCCCATGAAGCCAATTTCCAAGTGCGGGAGCAGCTTGAGCCGGATTGGCCGGACGCTCGTGGGTCGTCGCCTGCGCCAGAGATCGCTCATGGACCAAGGTATGCAGCCGGCGCATCGTCTGCGGACCGGCGATGCCGTCCACGTCCAGATGTTGATCGCACTGAAAGGTTTCGACGGCGGCGCGCGTGGCGGGGCCAAACCTGGCATCGGCCTGCAAGGCGTTGCCTCGTGCATCGGTGTAGCCCAACAGAGCCAGATGGCTTTGCAGAGTACGGACGTGTTCGCTGTGGTCGCCTTGTTTCAATATGCCGCCGCGTGGAATCTGGCTTGATGCCCTCTCTGGATGCATGTCAGGAGAAGATGTCGCCAGACGAGGCTCCATCGAAATTCCATGATCCGCCAAAGCGAGTAAATCCGCTTTTTCACTCAGTGCACGTTTCAACAGATCATGCCAACGCCTCGGCGAGCTTTTGAATAGTCGTTCGTTATGGGCAATCTTGTAGTCTTGGACGGCTTCGACAATGTCTTTATCGGAGAGACTGGCCAGGCTGTAATCCTTGCCGAATTTCTCGATCAATCCCTGCCGAAAGATATCTTGTGTCACGTTGCGGTACTGAACCGACGTGCTCCAGAGTGCATCTTGCACCGCAGCCCCTCGATCACTCAGATCCAATCCAGCGGCTTTCAGCTTCATCGCCTGCACATCGTAATGCGACCGTTTGATGAAATCATGCTGGTCTTCGGCAAAGCCAGGATCGGTTCTGGCCAGGTCACGCCATTTTGCATCGAACGCCGGTGTCGTTGGTTCCAAATCCTTGAACTGATCTTTGTATGCCGACTGGTCGAGATATTCTCGAAGCGTCCCCATCAAGGTGGAGAACTGGTAAGTTCCGTAGGAAATGCCACCGTGGTCGCCCTGACCTGTCGATATTGCACCTGGCCCATGCCCACCACTCTCGTGCCTCTGCGACGTCATGCCCAGATACCAGCCATCACGCTTATGTTTATCTTCCATGCCTAAGCCCTCCGATTTTTTATAAAAGCGCTGCTCTTTGTTTAGCGTTTCATGTCTTCGTCGTATTTACGGTATTCCAGCGCCGCAGCCTGTTTGGCGGTCTCTGTCAGCTTGCATTCTTGGGATATGACGGCTCCAGATTGTCCGAGCCCGGGATCAGCTACACAGTGCGAGTCGCGATAGGCTATCCATATTCTTTCATCCGCCTGCAATTTGGCGCGTTTGTCCTTACTCAGCACAGCCATCAATGCCTTGTATGCCGTGTTCAAGCGTTTGTCCTGATAATCGTACTCGTCAACCCAGCAATTATTCGCGTCCACCGTGATGCCACTCGATGCATCCAGGCATTTCTGGTAGGAGGGACGTATGCCCGTCGCGTCATCTGCGCCTTTGCCAAAGCCGGAGGACGCCTGCTGTTGGGAATAGCCATCCACGGGAACAATGACGCATGCCATCGCCGATGCAACGCGCCACAGAAACGCTTTTTTCTTCCCCGCGATAATATTCGTTGCAGTCCTCATTACCTCACCCTCCTTTCATTCGCCCCGGCGCGAAGCGACTATCGCAGACCCGCAAGCACGGGTCAGCCTGGATGATGTCAGGAGCGCCACCTCAATGGCATCAGAGATCAGCGCTTGCGATGTAGTCCCTACCAAGCATCACTCACACTTTTGTGTTCAAGTCATCGCAGCAAAAGTTTCAGTAATGCAACGCCACGCCCAGTCCCAGGCAATGCGCTCCTGCTCCAGTCGTACCTGGCGACGCACGCCTTCGCGCAGCGCGCGATACAACTGCAGTTCCGTCTCGGTAAGATGAGCAAGCGCTTCGGCTGCATGCTGGGCTTGCTCCTTGCCCCACAATGACTTGAAAGCCAGCAAGGTGGGCTCGTCCATCATCAGCGAATGCGTCTGTGGCAGATAAGTGCGCAACCGATCGAGGATGGCCAAGCCATGCGTGTCAATATCACCCCAGTAGAACACGTGTAATTTTGC
>NZ_DATEJY010000256.1:0-9696 GCF_035277725.1 Dyella sp.
CCAGCGACACGTGCCCGACTCGATACCATCACTACGCTACGTTCTCAGCCTCGCGCTCGCAGCTAGCTTGCCGCGCTGTCCATGTTGCGGACGAGCACCCGTTCAGAACACCTCGTGAATTTATGACACAGTAAGACTAGGCCGCCGTTATCTTCCCCGGGACACGGAGTTCTGCGAGGAGAGGCGACTTTACCGTGATGTGGCGTTCCTTCCCAATGCAGTCGTGCTAATGCAACCGCGTCGCCTGCACTTCCTGCGTGGCAACCACATGCGCAGCGTCTTCCTCATCCGCCATGCCGATCTCGCTCTTCAGCATCGCGATCGCGGTCGCCGCCACTTGCCGCGTGTCGTAGTACGCGTAGCCACCCACGCCAATCGCGCCGATGATCGGCATCCAGCGCGACAGGCCCTCTCCCAGTGCACGCTGCGTGACTTTCACGCCGATCTGCTTGGCGACACGTTCGATCACGCTGTAAGACACGCGTCGAAAAATCAGGCGATCGCCCAGCCGTATCACCAGATCGCGGAACGCCTGCGCAGAAGTGTGCCGAAACAGGCACCACAGCATCTGCTCGCGACCCAGCTCTGCATGCTTGCCATACGCGGCGGCGATATCGCTGACCAGCTGCGCCTGGATTTTCCAGATCGACACCAGCTCCGGCAGGATCGTCAGCCAGCCGAGCGGGCCAGGCGGCAGGGCGAGCGTGCCGGCCGTCACCGCCGCGCGCTGGGCGGCGCGATGGGCCAGCCGGCGCGCTTCGGTTTCCGGATCGCGATGGCTGTGCACCTTGCTGTCGGGAATCTGGCTGATGAAATCCAGGATCGCCCGCGTCACCCGGTTGCTGGCTTCGTCCTGGTTGACGACGGCCGGAAGATTGCCGCTGCTGGGCTGCGTATCGTTGCGCTCGGTCATCACGCGCTCCCTGAGAACAAACAGACTCGATCATAGTCCGCCGTTGTGCAGCGCTGATGAGGGCGGCATGAACTGTCCGGCAGGCAGGCATGACTTCTGGGAGGGGCATACCGGTGGGTATGAAATGTTATAACATTTCGCACCATCCACTCGCCGACCCCGTCCGGATTCCCCTGCATGAAAGTGTCCCCCCTCGCTCTTGGCCTCAGCCTTGCGTTGTACGCCGCCATGGGTAGTTCCCTCGCCACAACGACCCCGCCCGGAACCGATCAGCCTCCTGCCGCCAACCCGTCCGCTGACACTGCGCAGCCGCCCGCCGCCCCGGATGACGAGGGCGCGCGCAACCGCCGTGGCGCCGGTGCGAAGGAACTCGGGGCCGTGAACGTGAGCGCTGCGTTGGACATGGCGCGCAATAATCTGTCGCCGGATACAGGCAGCAGCGAGTACGTGATCAGCGCACAGAACATCCAGGCACTGCCGCTGGGGGCGTCCACGCCGTTGAACCAGGTATTGCTGCAGGCGCCGGGCGTGGTGCAGGACTCCTACGGCCAGCTGCATGTGCGCGGCGACCACGCCAATCTGCAGTACCGCATCAACGGCATCATGTTGCCGGAATCGATCTCCGGCTTCGGCCAAACGCTCGATCCGCGCATGATCCAAAGCATCAAGCTGCTCGATGGCGCGCTGCCGGCGCAATACGGCGAGCGCACGGCGGCGGTGGTGGATATCACCACCAAGAACGGTACGGATCTGGGCAACGGCGGCGTGGTAGGCATTACCGGCGGCTCGTTTGGCAGCGTCAATCCGTATATGTCGGTGTGGGGCACTAGCGGAAAGTGGAGCTATTACTTCACCGGGAACTACCAGCAGAACAACGTCGGCATCGAAAACCCGACTGCCAGCCGCGATCCGATCCATGACCGCACCAACCAGGCAAAAGGGTTTGGCGATGTCTCCTATCTGATCAACAACGACACGCGCCTGAGTTTTTTGTTTGGCGTGACCAACAACCGCTTCCAGATTCCAAACAATCCCGACCAGACACCGCAATTCGGGTATCTGGATGTCACCGATTTCAACTCCGCCGACTTGAACGAACGGCAGAACGAGCAAACCCGTTTCGGCATGCTGGCATTGCAGGGCAAGCTGGGTGACACCTCTTATCAGGTTGCGCTAGGCCAACGCTTCAGCGGCTTGCAGTACTACCCCGATGACATCGGCGATCTGATGTTCAACGGCGTGGCAGGACAGATCGAGCAAAGCGATCGCGCGTCCACCTTCCAGGCCGATTTCGCCACGCCATGGGGCGGCACGCATACCTTGCGCTACGGCGCGTATTACGAATTCGACCGCGCCGGCACCAACACCAATTCGCTGGTGTTTCCGGCCAACCCGGATGGCAGCCAGGCCAGCACCGTGCCGTTCAACATCTTCACCAGCGATCGCGTGCTCGCCAAGACGGCTGCGCTTTATGTGCAGGACGAATGGGACATCACCGACAACTTCACCCTCAACTACGGATTGCGCGGCGACCGCTACACCGCGTTCCGCGAGGAAAGCCAGCTCAGTCCGCGCGTGGGTCTGGTATGGCAGGCGACCGACAGCACGACCGTGCATGCCGGCTATTCGCGCTATTTCACGCCGCCGCAGACAGAACTGATTTCCACCGGAAATATTCAAGCATTCGCCAACACCACCAACGCGGTGAAGGATTACGGCAACAACACGCCGCTGACCGAACGCTCCAACTACTTCGACGCCGGCGTGCAGCAAAACATCGGCGACTGGACGCTGGGCCTGGACGCCTATTACCGCAAGGTGAGCCGCCTGCAGGACGAAGGCCAGTTCGGTACTGCACTGGTGTATTCCACCTTCAACTACAAGTACGGCCGCGTGCGTGGCAGCGAATTTTCCGCCACGTACAACCATGGCCCGATCTCGGCGTATTTCAATGCTGCCTACAGTCGCGCCATGGGCAAGGACGTCATTACCAGTCAATACAACTTTGCGTCGGACGAGCTGGCTTACATCGCCGACAACTGGATCCACCTGGATCACGATCAGAAGATCACGTCGTCCGGCGGCATCAGCTATGCCATCGACGACGACACCAAGATCGGCGCCGATTATCTGTTCGGCAGCGGTCTACGCGAAGAAGGACTGGTGCCCAATGGACTCTCGCTGCCGTATTACTTCCAGCTCAATGCCAGCGTGTCGCATGACTTCCATTTCGATGGCGTGGGCAAGGTGCACACGCAGCTGGCGTTGATCAATGCGCTGGATCGCTCGTATGAGCTACGCAGCGGCACCGGCGTGGGTGTCGGCGCGCCGCAGTTTGGACCGCGGCGCGGTGTGTATCTGACCTTGGAGAAGCCTTTCAGCTTCTGATCGAACGCGGCTATGAGCTAGGCAGGCCGGGATGAAATCCCAGCATCGGGAGCAACAAGGCTGGGATTTCATCCCGGCCTACGTTCAATGTGCGGCGGGTTGGCCGGTATCTTTGCGCAGCGCCAAGCCTTTCAAGATATTCAACGCCTGCGACAACGCATAATCGCTGGTTGCCAGCTTCGCGTTCTCGGCAGAACCATCATTGTTGATGCCGCCGGTGGCTGCGATTTCATTGGCCAAGTGATGCGGTAGATCGGCTTCGGAGCTGATCGGCACCTGCGAGTCATCCACCTTGGTCACCGCCAGGTCCGCCAGCGCGATGTCCGGCTTGATGCCTTCGGCCTGGATCGAGGTGCCGTTCGGTGTGTAGTAGCGCGCGGTGGTCAGCTTGACGGCGTGGGTCTCATCGAGCGGCAGTACTGTCTGCACCACGCCCTTGCCGAACGTGCGGCGGCCGACGATCAGTGCGCGGTGATTGTCCTTCAGCGCACCGGAGACGATCTCCGCGGCCGAGGCCGTGCCGTTGTCGGTCAGCAGCACCATCGGCGCGCCGTTCAACAGGTCGCCGGGGTGGGCGGAGAAGGTCAGGTTGGAATCGGGCAGGCGGCCGCGGGTGGTCACGATGGTGCCGGAATCGAGGAAGTCATCGCTTACTGCGACGGCGGACGTGAGCAAGCCGCCGGGATTGGAGCGCAAGTCGAGCACCGCGCCCTTTTGCTGGCCGTTCTTCTGCAGCAATCCGCCCAGCTTCTTTTCCAGATCGCCGGCGGTGTCGTCCTGGAACTGGCTGATGCGAATGTACGCGTAGCCGGGCTCCAGCTCGCGCACCTTCACGCTGGTCATCGAGATGCGCTCGCGGGTCAGCGTCATCGAAACCGGCTGCTCGGCCTTTTCGTGCAGGATGCCCAGCGTGATCTTGGTACCGGGCGCGCCACGCAAGTCATCGAACATGCTGTCGATGTTGTCCGGCGTGATGACCTTGCCATTCACCGCGGTGATCACGTCGCCCGGCTTGATGCCGGCGCGCGAGGCGGGCGTGTCATCGATGGGCGACACGATCTTCAGCAGGCCGTTGTCTTCCATCACCTCAATGCCGAGGCCGCCGTACTGGCCGGTGGTGTCCTCGTTGAGCTCCTGCAGGCCGTCCTTGTCGAGGTAGGCGCTGTGCGGATCGAGACCGGCAAGCATGCCCTTGATCGCATCGTTCATCAGGGTCTTGTTGTCGACCTTCTCGACGTAGGCCTGGCGAATGATCTGGTACACATGCGCAAAATTGCGTACGTCGTCCAGGTCCACCTGATCCGCCGGTGCCGCAACGCTCGCCGCCTTCGCTGGCGCGGCCGAACTTTCGGCGGGCGCCACCGCGGGCGCCCCCTGCGCGTGCAGCAGTGGCGTCGCCAGCAACAGGGCGAGCAGGCAGGGACGGGGGAAACGCATGGGGCAAAACTCCATAGGAAAGGATGTGACGGTTGCGTTGAGACCGCGGCGCACCGTCGGAAATTCAGTCAAAAGGATACGCCGAACTTGGCTGCAAATGCCTGCGTTTTACCTGCGCTTACCGTTTCTGGCTCAACCACGTCCGCGGATCGACCGGCTTGCCGTTCTGCCGCAGCTCGAAATACACCCCGGTGGTGTCGCCGGTGCTGAGCGAGGCCGTACCCACCGCTTCGCCGGCATCGACGTCGTCGCCTACGGCGTGCAGCAGGGTTTCGTTGTTGCCATACATGCTCAGCCAGCCATTGCCGTGGCTGAGAATGATCAGCTGGCCGTAGCCGCGTAGAAAGTGCGCATACACCACTCGTCCACGCGCCACCGCGTGCACGTCGGCGCCGCGAGGTGCGGCGATCAGCACACCGTTGCCGAAGTTATGCACCGGACCCGGCGCCGGCCAGGGCAGGTTGCCGCGGATGTTGGCCAGCGCCTTGCCGCCGCCACTGGGCACGGTGGGGTTGGCGCGCGCCTTGCGCTCTGCTTCGCGCGCTGCTTCGTCGATGGCCTTCTGCAGTTTGGCCAGCAGGTCGTTCAACGATTGCTCGTTCTGTTTCAGCGCGGCAAGTTTCTGCGCCTGGCTTTTGTATTGGGTATCGATCTGACTGGCGAGCTGCTGCTGTTGCTTGCGCTGCTGCTGCAAGGCGTCGGCCTGCTGCTGGCGTTGCGTGCGGGTCGCCTGCAGCGCCTGTTGCTCGGTGGTGATCTGGTTCTCCAGATCCTGCAGTTTGGCCAATTCGCCCATCAGCTGCTGCACTTTCTGCAAGCGATCCTGCTGGAAGTATTTGGAGTAGGCCAGCGAGCGGGCGATGCGCCCGATGTCCTCATCGCCCAACAACAAGCGCAAGTCGGAACCATGGCCAATGGCGTACGTGGCGCGCAGCAGATCCGCGATCGCCGCACGCTGGCTGCTCAGGCTCCGGTCGAGTGCAGATCGTTGCGTTTGTAACTGATCGAGCTGCTGCTGCTTGGCGGCAATCTGCGCATCGGTATCGCGCACGGCTTTGGCAGCCGTGGCCACAGCATTGGATTGTTTCGCCAATTCGGCATTCACGCTGTCGCGCTTGGCGGCGGTATCGGCCTGCTCCTTGGCCAGCGCCTGCATCTTGCTGCGCAGGTCTGTCAGCTGCTGCTTGGCCTGGGCCTGTTCGGCCTCGGCCTTGTTGTCTTGCGCAGCGCTGACGGCAGCGGGAAAGCTGGCGGAAAGGGTGATCGCAGTGGCTAGCAGGGCAAAAACGAACGGGCGAAGAACACGGAGAGATGTCGGCATGCCGCGGATTATGTCTGAGCTGGACTATCTCCGCGAGACATCAGAAATGGCTTTCTGTGGCGCCTTGGCGGAGACCTTTCAGAGATTGGTCTGTTAGCGCGCACGCATACAACTAACGACTGTTTTTCATTTGGACGTCTAGCCGGCTTTGACGCGACGCACAAGTTGTGCTTAAAGTCGGGTTGCAAGCCATTACGCATGCCGCTTGCCGCTCTCAGGGCGGCAGGCTTTTTGCGCCTTAAGAGCCTGCTTACGATTTCTGCGCAATCCGCGCTTTTAGCCTAAGGGTTGCGTCTGAGCGGTCGCCATGCGGCGGCGCGCGGCTTGACCAGACCACCAGTCTGGCGCTGCGCCACGCACCGCCACCTGACGACCGCTCAAACGCAAGGCGGACTACGCAGGAATCGTAAGCAGGCCCTAACGCCCTCGGGAGGAAATCAGCATCATGTCAGTGTTACCGCGGTTGTACGACCCCAGTTTTGAGCACGATAGCTGTGGCTTTGGTCTGGTCGCCCAGATCGATGGCCGCGCGAGCAAATGGGTGGTCGATACGGCGTTCGCGGCACTGGCCAAACTTTCCCACCGCGGCGGCGTGAATGCCGACGGCGTCACCGGCGACGGCTGCGGCGTGCTGATCCATCATCCGCATTCATGGTTGCGCGCGCTGGCGGTGCAGGCAGGCATCCCGCTGGGCGAGCGTTTCGCCGCCGGCCTGGTGTTCCTTGAATCGGCCGATAGCGAAGCGGCCAAGACGCTGCAGCACTACGTCACAGAAGAACGCCTGCACGTTGCCGGCTGGCGCGACGTGGCAGTGAACGATGGCGCCTGCGGTCCGATTGCCGCCGCCGCCAAGCCGGTGGTGCGGCAGATCTTTATCAACGCCGCCGACAACATGGACGACGCCAGCTTCGAGCGCGCGCTGTTCCGTGCGCGCCGCCGCGCCGAGCACGCGCTGGCGGACGATCCGCAGTTTTATGTGGTATCGCTCTCCGCCCAGGTGATTGGCTACAAGGCCATGGCCGCACCGGGGCGCTTGCGTGACGTGTTCGATGACCTGCGTCATCCGGCGCTCGTCGCCGACGCCGTGGTGTTCCATCAGCGCTTCTCCACCAACACCACGCCGCAATGGCGTCTGGCGCAGCCGTTCCGCCTGCTCGCACACAACGGCGAGATCAACACCATCCGCGCCAACCGCCGCTGGATGCAGACGCGTGCGCAGGTGTGGCGTTCGCCGCTGGTGGACCTGAGCGATATCGGTCCGTTCGTGCGCCAAAGCGGTTCGGATTCGGAAAGCCTGGATAACGCGCTGGAATTATTGCTGGCCGGCGGCCTGGACATGCTCGCCGCCATGCGCGTACTGGTACCGCCCGCGTTCGCCGCGCGCGAAGGCATCGATGAAGACCTCGCCGCGTTCTACGAGTATTACGCCCTGCACAGCGAACCGTGGGACGGTCCTGCGGGCCTGGTGATGTGCGATGGCCGTTACGCGGTGTGTACGCTCGATCGCAACGGCCTGCGTCCCGCACGCTGGGCGCTGTCCGACGACAACCATCTGATCGTCGCCTCCGAAGCCGGTTTGTGGGACGTGCCGAGCGCGCGCGTGATCGCCAAGGGCCGCCTGGCGCCGGGCGAGATGATCGCCGTGGATTTCCAGTCGCATCGCCTGCTGCGCGATGCCGATATCGACCAGATCAACCGCAAGCGCGCACCGTATCGCGATTGGTTGCGCGCGGGCGTGAGCTATCTGGAATCCGATCTGATCGATCCCTCGCTGGCGGCCGAACCGCTGCCGGCTGAAGAATTGCGTTGCTACCAGAAGCTGTACGGCCTCTCGCGCGAAGAGCGCGAAACCGTGCTGAAGGTGATTGCCGAACTGGAGGCCGAAGCCACCGGCTCGATGGGTGACGACACGCCGATCGCAGCGATGTCGCGTCAGGTGCGCCCGTTGTTCGACCGCTTCCGCCAGGCGTTCGCGCAGGTCACCAACCCGCCGATCGATCCGCTGCGCGAAAAGCTGGTGATGTCGCTGGTCACGCAGATCGGTCCGGAAGGCAACGTCTTCGAACTGAAGCCGGAAAACGCAGCGCAAATCCTGATCAACTCGCCGATTCTTTCGCAGCGCAAGCTGCGTCAGCTGGTGGCGATGCCGCAGTACGCCAACGCGCCGCGTTTCGATCTGATGTATGCGTCAGAAGAAGGCCTGGAAGCTGCGCTGCGCCGCCTCTGCCGCGACGTGGCGCAAGCGGTGCGCGATGGCTGCGCGCTGGTGTTCCTCAGCGACCGTTATCCCAATCGTGACCTGCTGCCGATCCATTCGCTGCTGGCGACGGGCGCCGTGCATGCGTACCTGATCGACGAAGGCTTGCGTTGCCACTGCAACATCATCGTGGAGACTGCCGCGCCGCGCGATCCGCATCAGTTCGCCTGCCTGATCGGTTACGGCGCCACTGCGATCTATCCATGGCTCGCCTATCAAAGCCTGTTCGAGCTTGGCCGCGAAGGCCATATCGAGGGTGACCGGGCGGAAATCGGCCGCAGTTACCGCCGTGGCATCCGCAAGGGTCTTTTGAAGATTCTGTCGAAGATGGGCATTTCCACCGTCGCCGGCTACCGCGGTGCGCAGCTGTTCGAAATCGTGGGCCTGGCACCGGAGGTGGTGGAACTGTGCTTCCCCGGCACGCCCTCGCGCATCGGCGGCGCCAGCTTTGCCGATCTGGAGCATGAGCAACGCCTGCTGGCGGCGGAAGCCTGGAACCAGGCGCAGTCGCTGCGTGCAGGCGGCCTGTACAAGTACGTGCACGGCGGCGAGTACCACATGTACAACCCCGACGTGATCGCCAGCCTGCAAACCGCGGTACGCACCGGCAACGTGCGCGACTATCGCGTGTATGCCGACCACGTCGATCATCGTCCGCCCTCCGCGTTGCGTGACTTGCTTGGCTTGAAGGCCGCCACGCCGATACCGCTGGATGAGGTGGAATCGGTCGATGCGATCCTGAAGCGCTTCGATTCCGCCGGCATGTCGCTGGGCGCGTTGTCGCCGGAAGCGCATGAAGCCCTGGCGATCGCGATGAATCGCCTCGGCGCACGCAGCAACTCCGGTGAAGGTGGCGAAGACCCCGCTCGTTACGGCACCGAGAAAGCATCCAAGATCAAGCAGGTCGCATCGGGCCGCTTCGGCGTCACACCGGCATATCTCGTCAATGCCGAGGTGCTGCAGATCAAGGTTGCGCAGGGCGCCAAGCCCGGTGAAGGCGGTCAGCTGCCCGGACACAAGGTGGATGCCACCATTGCGCGCCTGCGTTACGCGAAGCCCGGCATCGGCCTGATTTCGCCGCCGCCGCATCACGATATTTATTCCATCGAAGACCTGGCCGAGCTGATTCACGACTTGAAGGAAGTGAATCCCGAAGCGCTGATCTCGGTGAAGCTGGTCTCGCACGCAGGCGTCGGCACGGTCGCGGCTGGCGTGGTGAAGGCCGGTGCGGACCTGATCACCGTCAGCGGCCACGATGGTGGCACCGGTGCAAGTCCGCTCACCTCGATCAAGTACGCCGGTACGCCGTGGGAACTTGGCTTGGCCGAAACACAGCAAACGCTACGCCGCAATGACCTGCGTGGCCGCGTGCGCCTGCAA
>NZ_DATEJY010000257.1:0-4375 GCF_035277725.1 Dyella sp.
GGAGCATTGACCCTAACCTCCCCTGCAAGCAGGGGAGGGAACCGGTCTATGGCGTTTTTGCAGCTATCGAGCATGATCAGCAAGCTGGAAGAAGATGTGATCAAGAGACAGGGATCAAGTCCGGGGTAACCCAACCGGCGCCCCCGGCACTACTCAACCGTACCGCTTGCTCAGCAACGCAAACATGGCTCGCAAGCCCATCGCCTCGCCGCCACGCGGACGACCGGGACGATCGCCGTCGTTCCACGCATACGTATCCAGGTGCAGCCAGGGCATGCCTTCCGGAATAAAGCGCTCCATGAACAGCGCCGCGGTAATCGCGCCGGCATGGCGCGATGCGCCCGCATTGGCAAAGTCCGCGAGATACGACTCCAGCAACTTGCGATACGGCCGCCACAGCGGCAATCGCCACAGCGGATCAGCAACGGCATTGCCGCAGGCGAATGCTGCGTCGGCCAGCTGATCGTCATTGGCGAACAGGGCCGGCAAATCGGGGCCTAGCGCGACGCGTGCCGCGCCGGTGAGCGTCGCGAAGTCGACAATCAACTCGGGTTTCTGCTCCGCCGCGTACGCCAGTGCGTCGCACAGGATCAACCGGCCTTCGGCGTCCGTGTTGTCGACTTCCACGCTGTGGCCGCCGCGCGTGATGATCACTTCACCCGGACGCATCGCGTTGCCGGCCACCGCGTTTTCCACCGCAGGCACCAGCAGCGTCAGCCGCACCGGCAGCTTCGCTTCCATCACCAGGCCGGCCAGCGCCATCGCATGCGCCGCGCCGCCCATATCCTTCTTCATCCAGCGCATGCCGTCGGAAGATTTCAGATCCAGGCCGCCGGTATCGAAACACACGCCTTTGCCGACCAGCACCACTTTCGGATCGCTGGTTTTGCCCCACGACAATTCGATCAGGCGCGGCGGCCGATGGCTGGCGCGGCCAACGGCGTGGATGGTGGGAAAGTTGTCTTCCAGCAGTTCGTCGCCCACCCACTCGCGCACTTTGGCTTTATAGGTCTTGCCTAATTGCTTTACCTGATCGGCGAGCTGCTTGGGACCCATGTCCTCGGTCGGCGTATTGACCAGGTCGCGCACGAAATAGGTGGCTTCGACCAGCGGCGTCAACGCGGCCAAGGTGGCGGCATCCACCACCAGCGGCGAGCCTGGGCGCTTGGCGTTGCGATAGCGGGTGAATTGATAGCAACCCAACGCCCAGCCGAGGGCAGACAATTGCGGATCCAGCGGCACGCTTTCCGGTGCCAGCGTGTATTCGGCCGTCGGCAGCAGCAGTGGCAAGGCTGCCAATGCGCTCAGCGATTCCTGCCGATCCACGCCGACCACCACGCGCGCCAGCTTGCCGGTCGCATCCGGCACCAGGCATACGCTGCCGGGTTTTCCGTCGAAACCGCTTTCATCCAGCCAGTTGCGCTGCGCGGCATTCAAGCGCTTGCGCAAGCTGGACAGATGCGTCGCATCGGTGGCTTCGATCGGCGTGGCAGTACGGCGGCCGGAGGGTTGGGTGATCAGGGCGGACATGCAATGCCTTGCGCGCGTTGGGTGTGCGCGGGTCGTGGAGTTGGCCGCAGATGATGCGCGCTTTTGGAAGAGAGAGCCAATGTTGCGCGTCGGTGAGAGTGAGTAGGCTGGGATGTAATCCCGGCATCGGGGAGTTCGAGCAAGCTGGGATTGCATCCCAGCCTGCGAACTACAAACCTGCAGCGGGCAGTGGTTTCTCCAGCCACGCCACCAACGCGGCCAGATCCCGCAAATCCAGATCCGGCGCGATACCCAGCGTGCCCGGCCACGGATGCCCCGCGCGATTGATCCACGCGGTGCGCATACCGGCTTCGCGTGCGCCCACCACATCCAGCTCCGGATCATCTCCCACGTGCAGGATGTTTTCCGGCGCGATGCCCAGCTTCTCGGCCGCAGCAAGAAAGATGCGTGCATCGGGCTTCGCCACGCCCACGTCACGTGCGCAAATGCGATGCGCAAAATGCAGATGCAGGCCGATGCGTTCCAGATCGGCGTTGCCGTTGGTCAGGCTGGCCACGGGTAATGCGGCGCGCAGGCGTTCCAGCGCGGGCAGGGCATCGGGGTAGAGTTCCACCGCATTGCGTGCGGTGGCGAAAACTTCAAACAGCGCATCCAGCGGCGCTTCGCTGATGCCGCAGGCATCGAACGCGCGTTGCATGGTGATGTAGCGCTGCGCAGTGAAATCATGCGCCAGGTCGAGGCGTTCGGCGGCGACCAGCGCGCGCAGTTCGCGCAGTGCGGGAATAGGCCATGTTTCGGCTACCTGCGGGTAATGCAGCCGCAGGTAGTCATCCAGATCGCGATCCGCCCGCTGCAGGGCCGGCATCACCGGCCACAGGGTGTCGTCCAGATCGATCGTGATGGCGAGTATTTGCAAGCGAAGCGAAGACTCAGCGGGATTCGATGCGCAGCACCTGTCCGGTGCGCACCGTATTGTCCTTCAAATGGTTCCAGCTGCGAATCTGCGCCACGTCCACGCCATGCTTGCGGGCGATGGAGTACAGCGTTTCGCCGGCAGCGACGCGGTAGCTGCGCGCCGGCTTGGTATCCACGCTGGCGACGCGCTTCCTGCCTTCGGCCTTGCTCGCGACGTTGGACGTCTTGCGGGCGTTTTTCGTGCTGGCCTTGGCCACGGCGACCTTGCCGTGGGTCACGTAGGCATCGCTGGTGACCTTGGCGAAGCTGCCGCGATCGGTGGCGGTCATCTGCGTGAACGCATCGCCGCGCACGCCCTTCAGGCTGCTTGGCGGCGGCGTCAGCACGCTGCCGCTGACCTTGGCCAGCGTCGGCGTAGCCGGCGTTGCCGGACGCGCCGCTGCCACGGACGGTGCCGCGGCAGGACGTGACGGCGCCGACGCAATCTGCGTGGGTTCGGCGCTGGCATGCGCACCGACTTCGGCCAAAATGCGGCTGCGGCGCGATGCATCCATCGCGATCAGCGTGGTGCCGGCGTCATACGGCACCAGCGAGTGCGAACGCAGCGCCGACGCCCCCTTGTCGCTCAGCGCGAAATCCACGAACGCCTTGGCTTGCTCGGCGTTCGGGCTCGATGGATTGGTCACCAGGTACAGCGGTGCAAACAACGGATACGCGCCGCTGGCGACAGAGGAAACGCTCGGCGCCGTGCCATCGATGCGCAGCATCTTGATCTTCGGGTTGCCGGCTACGCTCGACAGCGTGCTCACACCGAAGCCGCGCGGATCCAGCGCCACCGACTGCTCAAGCTGCGTGGTGTTGACGTACAGGCGCGGCGCCGCCACCGGCTGGCTGCCGCGGCCGAACAGCAGCTTGCGCAGGCTGAATTCCACGCCGTCGCCGGGACTGGCCACGGCGAACACGTCGATCGGCGCATCGTTGCCGCCAACGTCTTTCCAGTTGGTGATCTTGCCGTAGTAGATGTCGTGCACCTGCTGCAGCGTGAGGTTGCTGACCGGGTTGCCGGAGCCCGTGATCAACACCAGGCCATCCCATGCCACCGGCGTAAAGGTAAGCCCGCTATCCGTGCCGCTGCCCGAGCTGGGGCGCGCGCTGCCGGCGATGTCGGCGGAGCCGCCGGCGACCGCATCCAGACCGGAAGCCGTATTGAACGGTTGCATCTGCACCGGACCATGGCCGGACGATTGCCAGGCTTTCGCGACACCTTTGACCACGCTATTGGCGGTAACCACGTCACCGCGCCATGTGAGCGATTGCGTGGCCGCAGCGAGCACAGCAGTGGAAAGACCGGCGCCGATCAGGGCAGCGGTGAGCAGACGGGTGATGCGTACTGGCATAGAAAGGCGCGACCTGCAAAGGGAGGAATAATCGAAGCGAGTGTGCCCTCCACAGCGCCTGCACGCAGTGACGGGTTGCGGTATTTCAGCGGCCCGGAGCCAAAACATCAAGCAACCGCGCGCATGAACCGCAAGTGCGTTCATACAGTTGCGTGGAAAACTTGATGGAAATGAAAGCTGCGCGGCGCGATTTCCGTTTCGGTTCTGGTCAGCATTGGGCCAGCCATAGGTGATGAATTTGCCGCTTTGCTTCCTCCCCAGCGGCAGGGAGGGCTGCTTGTGCGTTAGCGAAGAGCAGGTAAGTACGCTACGACCTTCGCAACAGCCATCCATAGACAGCCGTCATTCCCGCGAAAGCGCACTGTTGTCCGGGAAAAAATCGTCCCATTCGCCGTAACGCTTGATGGATCGTCGTCCCGGCGAAAGCCGGGACCCAGCGACTTGCATTTCGCCCAAGACACTGGGCCCCGGCTTTCGCCGGGGCGACGATTTCCGGTGACGTTGAATTTACAAGAAAAATTTTCGCCGTCGGGCTACGTGTCGAGATCTAATCAATCAAAAAGACTTTTCCC
>NZ_DATEJY010000258.1:0-3170 GCF_035277725.1 Dyella sp.
TTGCTGATGTTCTGCACCGCCGCCGCCGCGCCGGTCACCAGATGCACGGACGCTTCCAGGCGCACGCCGCTCATGCCCACCGGCGAGCGGATGCCGTCCTGGCCATCGATGCGGTATTCCTGCGACTCCTTATATAAGACCTTGCGATCGGCCGGGATCGCCACCGCGCTCGCCGCTTCCAGCACCTGGTCGAGATCGCCGGGTGCGACTTCGCGATCGCGGATCGCCGCCGTGCCGTGCGAGTTGCGCGTTTCCAGGTGACTGCCGGAAATCGATGCGTACACCGAGCGGATATCGCAGCCCGCCATCAGCTCGGCTTCTTCCACCGCGCGCTGGATCGAATGCACGGTCGACTCGATATCCACCACCGAACCGCGCTTCATGCCGCGCGATACGTGCGAGCCGATGCCGATCACCTCGATCGGTTCGCCCGGCTCGTACTCACCCACGATCGCCACCACTTTCGAGGTGCCGATATCCAGGCCGACTACCAATTGCTTTTCGTTTTTGCCTTTCATGTGCGTGGCATGCCTCCGGCAGTCGGAGCGGTCGGGGCGGCCGTCACTTGCGGCCATTTCACGGCAAAGCCGTTGGTATAACGAAGGTCGGCGTACTCGAAACTCCGCGGATGTCCCGCTGCCACCTGCGGATACACGTCCAGGAAGCGTCGCAGGCGGCCACCGGCCTGGTTGCGATCGCCAATCACGATCTGCGCGCCGGTATCGGTGTTCACGCTCCAGCTGCCGCGCTCGGTCAGCGTGACGCCGGTGATCTTCAAATGCGTGCCGGTGAACGCCTTCTGCACGTCGGCAAAGAAACTCACCACTTCAGCGAGATGGTCATCCGGTCCATGCAGATCAGGAAGCTGGTTGTAGTCGGCCGCGTCCGGCACCGTGAATACCTTGCCTTCGCGGCTGATCAATTGCCGGCTGTTCCAACGCGCAAATGGCTGGCGCTCATACACGCGCAGCAGCAAGGTGTCCGGCCAGCGCTTGCTTGCTTCCACCGATTCCACCCATGGCAACGCGGCAACGGCTTTCTGCACGCCATCGAGGTTCAATGCGAAGAAGCCTTTGCCCAGGCGCGGCTGCACGGCGGCGCGGATCTGTTCCGCGCTCACGTGCTTGAACTCGGCCTGCAGCGTCAGCTGGGTGACCGGCCAGCGGTCGGCGGCAAACCAGCCGCTCAACACACCGACGATCGGCGTGACCACCAGGGCGATGGCCAGCAACCAGGCGACGAGGCGAATGCTTCCCCTCATTGCTCCTCCCTGAAACTGGTTTCCAGCACGCGCCAGCACAATTCCTGGTAATCGATGCCGGCGACGGCCGCCGCTTTCGGTACCAGCGAATGCGAGGTCATGCCCGGCGCAGTGTTCACTTCCAGCAACCAGTTGCGGCCTTGACGATCGCGCATCACGTCGACACGGCCCCAGCCGAAACAACCCAGCGCATCGAAGGCTTCCAGTGCGAGTGCACGCAACGAGGCTTCGGCTTCGCCTTCCAGGCCTGGACAGATATAGCGCGTGTCTTCAGCGATGTACTTGGCGTTGTAATCGTAGAACGCGCCCTTCGGCACGATGTGGATGCTCGGCAACACCTGGCGACCGAGAATGCCGACCGTCAATTCATCGCCCTCGATCAGCGTTTCCATTAGCAAATCGCCGGGATACTTCGCAGCCAGCGCCACGGCAGCATCCAGATCCTTTTCTTCGAATACGCGCGTCACGCCCACGCTGGAACCTTCGCACGCGGGCTTCACGATCAACGGAAAACCGATTTCCTTCGCCGCGGCATGCACGTCGGCGCCACGCGGCAGCGCTACGAACTTCGGCGTCGGCAAACCAAGCGACTGCCACACGCGTTTGGAACGCGTCTTGTCCATCGACAGCGCGGAACCCAGCACGCCCGAACCGGTATAGGGGATATGCAGCGATTCCAGCGCGCCTTGCAGCACGCCATCTTCGCCGCCGCCGTGCTGGCCATGAAGAATGTTGAACACGCGCGCAAAGTGACCGGCGCGCAAGGCATCCAGCAGCGCCGGAATGCCATCGATCGCCTGCGCATCCACGCCGCGCGCCTTCAGCGCCCCCAGCACGTTGCGGCCAGAGTCGAGCGATACCTCGCGCTCGGCCGAACTGCCGCCCATCACCACGGCGACACGGCCAAATTGGGCGGGATCGTTGATCTCTCTCATGTCTCGCTCGTCCTCAAATGGCCCAGCTTTCCCAGCTCCACGGCTGCGGCGCCGATGTCGCCGGCGCCCAGCAGCAACAGCAGATCGCCGTCGCGCAGCAGCGTCGGCAAGGTGTCTTTCAATTCGCGCGGATGGCTGATCAGCACCGGATCGACCTTGCCGCGCGCACGCACGGCGCGCGCCAAGGCACGGCCATCTGCGCCCGCAATCGGTGCTTCACCGGCTGGATAAACTTCGGTAAGCACCAGCACATCGGCTTCCGCCAGCACGTTGGCAAAATCATCAAGCAGATCGCGCGTACGGCTGTAGCGATGCGGCTGGAAGCCCACTACCAAACGGCGATCTGGCCAACCGCCGCGTGCCGCCGCAAACACAGCGGCCAGCTCGCGCGGGTGATGACCGTAGTCGTCGACCAGCATCACCTTGCCTTGATCGATCGCGATCTCGCCACGGCGATGGAAGCGACGCCCCACACCCTGGAAATGCTTCAACGCGTGCGCAATGGCGTCGGCTTCCACGCCGAGCTGCCAGCCAATCGATGCAGCAGCCAGCGCGTTGAGCACGTTGTGCCGCCCCGGCAGATTGAGCGTGACCGGGATCGGATTGTTCACACCCGGCAGCAGCAGATCGAAGTGCATCTCGAAACCCTGCTGCCGCACGTTGGCGGCGCGCACGTCCGCATGCGCCGTATCGATGCCGTAGGTCATCACGCGGCGCGCGGTGATCTTGGCCAGCTCGGCCACTTCCGGGTCATCCACGCACAGCACGGCCAGCCCGTAGAACGGCAAGCGATGCAGGAAATCCGAGAACGCCTTGCGCACCAGCGCGAAATCGCCGTGGTAATTCTCCAGGTGATCCGCATCGATATTGGTGACGACCGCGATCACCGGCGAGAGCAGCAGGAATGAACCATCCGATTCGTCCGCTTCCGCCACCAGATACTGGCCAGTACCCAACCGCGCATTCGCACCGGC
>NZ_DATEJY010000259.1:0-4220 GCF_035277725.1 Dyella sp.
TCAACCCGACCGCGTCGCCACCACCGGCGGCACATTGGACGCACGCCGTGCCGGCACCAGCACCGATGCCTGCCCGAGCACCAGCATCACCATGGCGCCGGTGATGATGTAGAGCGTCGGAAGACGCGCTGTTTCGTAATGCGTCATCAGCCAGTCATTGAGTTCGAAGGCGAACAGCACGCCGATGATGGCGCCGCCGCCGGCAATCAGCAGGTTTTCCAGCTGAAAGTAGCGCAGGATGTCGATGCGGCGGGCACCCAGTGCGCGCCGCACACCGATCTGCCGATGCCGTTGCACCACCCAGAAACTGGTCAGACCGACGATGCCTGCCGCGGTAACGCTCAGCAGAATGAGGCAGATCGCGCCCATCAGCAGGGCTGTGCCGCGATCGGTGCGATACGCCCTGGCGCGCAGCTCGGCAAAGGTATGGATGCCGGCATAAGGTTCAGGCATCAGGCGCATCGGATTGAGATCGAATAGCGCCTTGCGGACCTCCTGCATCGCTTGGGCTGTGCGGCCGGGGCGGGCGCGCACCATGTAGCCGGTCCAGGCGTCGTCTTGCCGCAGCGGTTCGATCACGGAGTTATACGCCCAGTCGCTGTCCGTCCATCTCGGCGTTTGTAGTTGCGCGACGATGCCCACGATGGTGGCCTGCTTGCCATCTTGATACACGGTCTGGCCGAGCGCGTTGCCGTTCGGAAACAACCGGTCGGCCAGGGCCTTGCTGACGATGACGACTGGTGATCCCGGAACGGCGCGTCCATGGCGGATTTCGTTGGCGGAGAAGTCGCGGCCGGCAATCAGCTTCAACCCGAACGTCGAGCGCAAATTCTCGTCGCCGTAATAGTAGGCCGCGCGCACGGACGTGCTTTTCTGATCGGCATCGAGCGAGACATAGCCGTCTATGAATCCGCTCAACAGGGGATTGCTGGTGGAAGCCGCCACTTCCTGCACATCGGGCAGGTTGCGCAAGGTTTCCAGGTCCGCGCGCTGCAGCGCGTCGAGCTTTTCGATGGATGCATCGTCATCACCTGTCGGCGCTGCCGGCCATCGCTGCACGATGCGGATCAGGCCATCTTCCTGCATGCCGGTCGGGCGCATCATGCGCTGCACGTGATGGCCGATGATGAACACGGCGTTGGAAACGATCGCCAGCGTCAACGCAATCTGCAGCACGATCAGCAACGCGGCGACCTTGTGCCGCCGCAACGCGGCGATAATGGGATGAAGTGTCATGGCGTCGTCCTCACTGTTCCTTCAGTTGCCACGCGGGCGGCACGCGCGCAGCCCGATACGCCGGATACGTACCCGCAAGCAGCGTAGCCGCCACCGCGAGCAATAGTGTGAGCATCAGCAATGCAGGTTCGATCTTCACCATGGCCGCCAGGCGTGCGGGCAAGACATCGTCGACACTGAGCATGCCCATCGCCATAAACAGCAATCCCAATACGCCGCCGCCCACGCCGATAACGGCCGCCTCGGTGAGGTACTGCGCCAGGATGGCTTTGCGCGACGCACCCAGTGCGCGTCGCACGGCAACTTCCCCGCTACGCCGTAGAAACTTGGCCAGCAGCAGGCCCACCGTATTCACCAGGCATACGATCAGCAGTCCTTGCGCCACCAGCAACGAAACACGCGTGTCGCTAGGTACCACGTGCCGGTAATCGAGGAACGCCGGCACATCGCGCAGGCGCGTGTTGGGCGCCCAATGGAAACGTCCGGCTTGCTGCTGCTCGCTGGCATAGGCGTCGATATAAGCGCGGTACTGCTGCACGGCCGCGGCGTCATCCAGTTCGGCCAGGTAGGCGATCCACACGCAGTCAGAACGCAGCAACTGGGCAAAGTCCTGGCCAGGATCCACCTCACCTTTTCGGCAACCGTCCCAGCCGGCCTGGGAGATATTGTTGGCAACCGTATAGGTAAACGGCAGAAACAGGTCGGGCATGTCCGGCCCATAGCCGACATCGATGGTGTAGTAGTAGTTCGGCTGTGGGTTCCAGTCGTCGGTGATGCCAACGATACGATATTGGCGATTGTCGATATCGATCATCTTGCCGACGTTGTTGCCACCGCCGAATACCTGCTTGTTGAGTTTGTCGCTGATCACCGCCACGGGCGTGCGGTGTGCATCGTCGTCCGCGCCCCAACCGCTGCCGTAGCGAAAGCTGACGTCCACCATCGGAAAGAATTCGTTGTAGACCGCGTAGCCGTCGACGGGGACCGGACTGCGATTGCGACCTGTGCTGCTTGGCATCACCGATGCCGAAATCGTATAGAGCGCCGACTGCCGCGTCGCACGGTGTTCCCGCATCAGCGCTACTGCGTCGAGATAGCTGAACGCCACTTCTGGCTCGCCGCCGGCGCGGCGATTACCCGGACCCCACGTGTCGATCTGCGGCACGAACAGGCGATCCGATTTCCATGGAATCGGATCGGCGGACAAGCCGCGAAATACCGAATACATCGTCATCGATGCCGCCACGCCGAAGCCGATCGTCAAGATCATCAGCGCGGTAAGCCCGGGGCTTCGCCGCAGGCTTCGCACAGCCAGTTCGAGATAATAACCAAACATCCGTTCCCCCTGGATCACAGCCCTGTGTCGATCGACCTTACGTTCGATCAAACGGTGTCGCGGAATATTATCGCAAGCATTCCTTTGGTTGAGAGTGCTGAGTCAATGATTTGGCATGGAATATTTTTATGAATTGAAGATTTTTATGTATTCAGGCGCGTTATTTTCACGCTCCTTTGACGCGGGATGCGCATGTGCTCATCGGCGCCACATGGCTCCCCTGCCGGTCGATGCCATCGGCAATCCGCGGAGTAAGCTCTGCGAGTTTCCAGGCCGGTGATCCGCATGAGCCATATCGGAAAAACTCCTTGCGAAGAAGGCGTCATCCTGCATGGCACATCGGCGACACCGTGTTCGGCGCCATCGCGGCGCTGGACCTTGGTCGCCGCGATCCTCGGTTCCAGCCTTGCCTTTATCGATGGCACCGTCGTCAACGTGGCGCTGCCTGCCATTCAACGAAAGCTGGGCGCAACGACATCGGATGTCCAATGGGTGATGGAGTCGTATGCCTTGTTTCTCGCCTCACTGCTGCTGGTCGGCGGAACGCTGGGCGATCGCTTCGGGCGCAAGCGCATCTTCATGATCGGCGCGGCTGTTTTTACCTTGGCCTCGATCGGCTGCGCGCTGTCCTCGGGCGTGGAAGCCTTGATCATGGCTCGCGCCATCCAGGGCATCGGCGCCGCCTTGTTGGTGCCGGGCAGCCTTGCATTGATCAGCGCCACGTTTCCGCAGTCGGAACGAGGCGCAGCCATCGGTACGTGGTCTGCCTTCAGCGGCATCACCGCAGCGGTTGGACCGGTTATCGGCGGCTTTCTCGTCGAGCATTATTCGTGGACTTTCGCCTTCCTGGTCAACGCACCGTTCGGCGTCATCCTGCTGGCGATTTGCGCGATGAAAGTGCCCGAGAGCAAGGGCGGCATGAATGCCGGCCCTATTGATGGGCTTGGCGCCGGCCTGGTCACGCTCGGTCTGGCCGGGCTGGTGTTCGCCTTCATCGAAGCACCCACTCGCGGATGGACGGCGCCGCCGATCTGGATCGCGATGGTCATTGGCATTCTTGCGCTGCTGCTGTTCGTTCGCACCGAAGCACGCATCACATCGCCCATGCTGCCCTTGGCGCTTTTCCGCGAACGCAATTTTGCGGGCGCGAATGTGTTGACGTTGCTGCTCTACGCGGCATTGGGCGGCAGCTTGTTCTTTCTGCCTTTGAACTTGATCCAGGTACAAGGTTACGGCGCAACCGCAGCAGGCGCTGCGCTGCTCCCGTTTATCGCGATCATGTTTCTGTTGTCGCGCTGGACGGGAAGCCTGGTAGACCAATTTGGATCAAAACTTCCACTGGCGATCGGTCCGGCTATTGCAGCGACCGGATTCGCCCTGCTCGCCCTGCCTTCAACCGGCAGCAGTTATTGGTCGGCTTTTTTCCCCGCCATTTGCGTGCTTGGCCTTGGCATGAGCATCACCGTGGCCCCATTGACCACCACGGTCATGAATGCGGTAGGCAAAGATTTGGCAGGCACCGCATCCGGCATCAACAACGCGGTATCGCGCGCCGCCGCATTGCTCGCTATCGCGTTGTTCGGGCTCGTGCTTACTGCCGCGTTCAATGCAAAGCTAGATAACGAACTGCAACACCAGCATGCACCGA
>NZ_DATEJY010000260.1:0-15398 GCF_035277725.1 Dyella sp.
GTCAGGATCACGCGCGCGCTGCCTACTTGTTCCTCGAACTCGAAGGATCGCAGCGCTTCAATGGCCTGCATGATGACGTCGGCCGGATAGGTCGCCATCCAGCGACCACGCGCGTGTGGTGCGCCGTATTCGGTGACGACGGCTTCCATCAGTGCATCCTCGCGCGCCGCGATGGCTTTATGCATGCGCTGAAGCGCATCGATGCGCTCCTCGCGCGTGGTGTGTGACCATGCGGGAAACGCCGCCTTCGCCGCCGCGATTGCGCGCTGCGCGTCCTGCTCGTCGCCCAATCGAACCTGGCCGATGACTTCCTCCGTGCTGGGGTTGTACAGGTCGAACCATACCTGGCCGTGCGGCAGAACGAATTCGCCGTTGATGTAGATGTGTTCGATGCGTTGCATGTCGATGTCCTCTGGGAAAGTGGAGGCGCCCCGCCAAGCTGGGAAAGCCGGCACCGGGGTCGTTGCACAACGCAGTCTAGGGAGGGATGATTGTTCTGATAATCCGATTTATAGCGAATGACCTGTTCTGAATATCAGGATAATCCATGCATCGCACCGGAATGACCGAACTCGAAGTGATCCTTGCCGTCGCGCGTCGCCACAGCTTTCGCGGCGCGGCGCAGGAACTGGGCATGTCGACCACGGCGGTAAGCGGCGCCGTGGCAGGGTTGGAGGCACGCCTCAAGGTGCGCTTGTTCAACCGCTCGACGCGCAGCGTGGCACTCACCGATGCGGGACGGCGCTACGTAGAGCGTATCGCCCCAGCACTCGCGGAAATCCACAGCGCCGGTGAGGAAGCAGGCAGCGGCCCCGACACGCCCAGCGGCACGCTGCGGATCAATGCGCCGCAGGGTGTGGCGTCGATGCTGTTGGAATCTCTATTCGGCCCCTACGCGCAACGCTACCCCGAGGTGCGCATCGACCTGGTGAGTGAGTCGCGCATGATCGACATCGTGGCCGAAGGCTTCGACGCTGGCATCCGCCTCGCCGAATCGGTGCCGCAGGACATGATCGCCGTACCGCTCTCTCGCGATCTACGCATGTTGGTGGTGGCGACGCCCGAATATCTGAAACGCCACGGCACGCCCAGACAACCGCGCGACCTGCTCAAACACCAAAGCATCGGCATGAACATGTCGCACGGTGGCATCTACCGCTGGGAACTGGAGAAGAACGGCCGCAAGCTGCAGATGGATCTGCCTGTGCGCATGGCACTCAACGAACATGCCGCGATCAAGCAGGCGGTGCTGCTCGGACTGGGTATTGGCTTCGTTTCCGAATGGCTCATTGCGGAGGAACTGCGGGACGGCGCACTGGTGCCCGTGCTGGTGCCGTGGTGTCCACCCTTCGGCGGCCTGAGGCTTTACTACTCGGGTCGACGATTCGTGCCCGCACGGCTACGCGCACTGATCGAACTAGCGAAGGAGTTACGGCTGACCTCGGACTGAAACAGGTTCCCGAATGTTGGCAGCAGCACAAAGGAGGATTGCTGCCTCGATCGCGTTGCTTCTTACCTCACGTACGCGCCAAATTATTTCATCTGACGAGAGCGATGGTAGTCGCGTGGCAAGCAATAAACCCGACACTTTGGTGCATGCGTAAGTGTCAAAAAAAGCACACCGACGCCGAGCCGTTAAGAGCAGGCCGCGCAAGCGCTGGAAGCATGGCTCGCCGCGGCGTCGGGCGGTACGCCCCCTCTTCCGTCACCTGCATCGCGGTTGTCACGTGGTCGCCACAGCTGACGGTTGATCACATAGCGCAGATCGTGCAGCGGCGCGCCAAACTGGCGGAGTTCGACGGCAATGGTGGAACACATTTTTTGCTCAGGCTCCGCCACCGAAGCGGGTCGCCAAGGCGTGCCCTTCGGCAAAGTGATGGCCATGACCAACTGCTTGGGCGACGAGCAGTCGCCATAGGCTCGCGCATTTAAATCTTATGTTGAGCGCCGATCTTCACTGCGACGGCCTATCACGCCCTCAGTGCTCACTACGAGCATCGGATGGACGGCATGCCGAAGCAATCAAAGGTAGCCTTCGCTCACAATGTCTGCACAGCTCATTTTTTGCTCGATGAGCATCATGGTGATTTCCATCTCCACTTTTTCGGCCAGGTCAGCCAGATTTTCGGCCTGGAAACAGGTTGTGATGGGAAAATCGATGCCGAACTCATGCTGGATCTGATTCGCCAGTCGAACCAACAGTAACGAGTGCCCGCCCAGATCGAACAGGCTCGTTTCCATGCCGACGAAGGTACTGTCCACTCCGAGTAGATCTGCCCATAGACCCGTCAGTTTCATTTCCACCAGCGTCTTGGGTGGCGTTACCTGGGCGGCTTTTGAACTGGGTTGTCCTTCCATGGCTTCGAGTGCATTTTTATCCACTTTGCCGTTCGACGTAAGCGGCATCTGGGCGAGCACGAATATCATTGCGGGCACCATATAGCCCGGCAAAACACTGCAAAGGCATCGTCGCAGCCCTTCTGCCCATGATTCATTGGATACATCCATGCCGCTCTCTGGCGCGCGTTTCCAGCGCTCGACGAAGGCCACCAGATGTTTGCCGACAGACCCGTCACCTTTGACCAGCACCACGGCGGTCTTTACGCCTTCCAATTGTTCAAGGTTGCGCTGAATCTCGCCCAGTTCTATCCGGAAGCCCCGTATTTTTACCTGACCATCCAGGCGGCCCAAGTATTCCAGCTCGCCATCCGTGCGATAGCGCACCAGGTCACCGGTCTTGTAGAGGCGTGCATAGGCGCCGTCTTCGAAAGGATTACGAATGAACTTTTCGGCCGTCTGCTCGGGGGCGTCGAGGTAGCCTCTTGCCAGCCCCTTGCCGGCAATATGCAATTCGCCAACCGCTCCCATGGGAACCAGCTTGGCTTCGGGCGACAACACGTACAACTTGGTACTGGCAATCGCCCGGCCGATCGCTGGTGATCGCGCGATCGGCGTTTCGAAGATGGCGTAGGTCGAATACGTCGTGTCCTCCGAGGGCCCGTAAAGGTTGATCACCCGGCCGCATTTGCCGCGTAGCAATAGCTCGTTGACCAAGGTCATCGGCAAGGGCTCGCCGGCAAGATTGACTACCCGCACCCCCACCGGTATGGCACCCTGCTCCAGCAGCATCTTCATCGCCGACGGCACGGTGTTGATGAGCGTCACAACCACGCGTTGACTCAAAATGGCCAGCGCATCCCGTACGAGCACGCAGCTGCCCCCGCAGGTCAGCGGCGCGAACATCTCGAAAATCGACAGATCAAAGTTGATCGACGTGCTTGCCAGTACCGCGCTGAGGTCTTCAGGCGCATAAATCGTCTGCGCCCAATCGAGCAGGGCCACCGTATTGCCGTGACAGATTTCCACGCCCTTGGGCTTGCCAGTAGAGCCCGAGGTATAGATGACATATGCGAGGTTGGAGGCCATAACGTCAACCTGCGAAGCGGCCAGCTCGTCATCAGCTGGCCCCGGATGCTGCATGCACTCCTCCACATACAGCAACGGCACATCGAGTGGCTCGAGTACACCGGAAAGCTGCCGTTGCGTGAGCACCCATTGCAAGCCGCTGTCCTCCACCAGCATCTGCACGCGCTGCCATGGGTAGGCGCAGTCCAATGGCACATAGGCAGCTCCCGCCTTCAGTACACCCAACACGGCCACGATCAGATCGGCTGTGCGCTCCATATGGATGCCGACCAGGCTTTCGGGTTTTGCGCCTGCCAGAAGCAGCCGATGCGCGACCTGATTGGCCTTGGCATTCAACTGCCGGTACGTATAGGTGATCTCGCCGGCACGCACCGCTACGGCATCAGGTGTCCGTTTTGCCTGCATTTCAAACAAGTGGTGGATGCAGGCGTTGCTGGGGTTACGAACCGGATGATCACCGTACCCTTGAAGCAGCCGTTGCCTTTCCCCGTCTGGCATGACGGCGATATCGGTTACACGCTGGTCCTTGATGTGCCGAAGCGAACGTAGCAGGAAAGCCAGCCGTTCCCGCATGAGCAGGACATCGTCATCGCTGATGAACGCCTGTTGATAATCCAGCTGCAACTGCACGGCACCTTGCCTGCCGTACTCGCAAAAATTGAGCATGAGCGGTGTATTGCCGTGGTTGTTGCTCACATACACCAGATCGGCTTCCGTCTCGTCAAAGGCAAGTTCGCCGCCGAGCTGGAGATAATTGAAGCCCACCTCGTAGAGCGCGCGTCGACCGGCCATTCCGGCCATGTCCCGCAGCATGTGTCCAAGCGGATACCTTTGATGGCGAAGGCTGGATAGCTGACGCTTGCTGATCGTCCGCACCAATTCCGAAAACGTGTCGCTCTCGCTCAGTTCAATGCACAACGGGCTTATGCCGGCAAATACGCCGAGCATCTGTTTTTTGGCGTGCGATCTACGATTATGAAACGGTAGCCCGAACACATGCCTGCGCTGACCATGGCAGTGAAAAAAATAGACCGCAAGCAGCGCGAGCAATACGTGCGAAATGCCTGCACGAAGCTCCAGTGCAAGCGACTTCCATGCGTCGAGCTCCTCACGACTCAGCTCGATAATGCAACGCCGACCGCCCGACTCCATGGAGTCCGCCCCGGTCCGCGCTGCAAACAAAGGCGCCGGCATATCGGCGAGATGCGTCGACCAGTACGCCTTATCGCCCTCGTACTGCTTGCTCTCCACATAGCGAACATCGTCCAGGGCGATATCACCCCAAGGCAGCTCCGGCAGCGCAGACGCTGTCGGGTCGCTATACAGGTCGCAAAGCAGGCTGGCCCAGTTGGAAAAGCCCCATCCGTCCATGCAGATGTGATGCGCCATGCCGACATATCGATAACGGCCATGCCCCAGTATCAGCAGATAGGCGCGGAACAGCTCCGCGTTTTCCATTGTCAGGGCCGTTTCGAACAGATTCTTGATCCAAGCATCAGCTTGGGCGATCGGATCGTCCGTGCCGGAAAGATCGACATCGATCAGCGTCGTGGTCGGCACATCACCAAGCGTCTGAAAAACGCCATCACGATGAGGCACGATGCGCAATCCGAACAGCTCGTTTTCGCTCACCAGACGCGCATGCGCCGCTCGCAGCCTGGCTGGCGTGATATCGCGCAAGTTGATATAGCCGCCAACGTTATATAGCGGCTTGCCGGGATGGCGAAGCTGATCTAGATAGATGTCGTGCTGGGTCAGCGTCAGAGGAAGCAGTGTAGAGAGCATAGATTTAACCTTTTCCGTGTCATTGGAAGCTGTCGGCATGCCTGCGCTATACCGCCACGCCAGACTCATTGGCTCGCCACTGCAGCGGATCGGGTTGCTTCAGCTCGGTACGGATCAGCTTGCCGTCCTCCATGACCAGTAACTTGTCGGCAACATGGAAATAGCGGTCGTCATGACTGATGACGACCACAACCTTGTTTTTCGCCTTAAGCTCGGGAAGCACCTGGTGATAGAACACTTCCTTGAAGGAAGGATCCTGGTCGGCTGCCCATTCGTCGAACAGATAGATATCGCGGTCTTCGATCAGCGCCACGAGCAAGGCCACGCGCTTTCTTTGTCCGTCGGAAAGCGAGGTGGTGGAGAAGTGCCCGTCGGTGATGCGCACCTTGTTGGCTATACCGAGCTTGGAAAGATAGCTCTCCACGATTCTCTGATCGACGGTATCGAGGCTGCCAAGCAGGCGATCGAACAGGTAATAATCGGTGAAGATGGCAGCCATGCAGGCCCTTCCCTGCCCCATCGAGCTTGCGTCGATCTTCGTGTCGCCGAAGAAAATATCGCCGCTCGAGGGGTGATAATGCAGCGATATGATCTTGCTCAAGGTCGATTTTCCCGAACCGTTGCCCCCGACGATGAAGGTCACCTCGCCCTTGGATATCTCCAGGTCGATCGGTCCCAACGCGAACTCGCTGCCCTCGTTACTGTAATGAAAGGTGACTCCGGCCAGCCGCACGGTTTCCCAGGGCGGCAGGGGCTCGGCCGATTCGGAAACGTTCTCCACCGGAATCTGATCGAACAGCTTCTTTACGCTACGCAGCGAAACCCTGGCATTGATGATCTGCGGCAGGGAGTTGAGGATGAGCGCCACCGGGCTTGCGATATAGATCAGCGCCATCATGGCGCCGACGAGCTTGACGCTCTCGATCGAATGGTAGCTGACGAAAATATACGCAATGACGCCAATGACGTAAAAGCTGAGCAGATCGCCGTAATTGGCGGCGGATACGACAATGGTGTTGGCACGCTTGGTATTGCGTAAGACCGATCGCTCGTGGGTGGCCAGAAACTCGTCGAAATAGCGATCGCGCTTGATCTTGTTGAGCTTCAGCTCCTTGGCACCGTAGATCAGGCCACGGATCGATTCCTGCAGCATGTCGAATTCGGCTCGGCCCCTCGCAAAATATTTGTTGCCGATCAACATCGGCACCTGGTAGGTAACCACACCGAACAAGATGGCCTTGATCACGAAGGCAAAGACATCCGAGCTAAGCAGATACAGATAGCTGAGCATTCCGGTGACGGTCACGATCGAAACCAGCACATTCGGAATCGAAATGGCACCACTGATGATGCGGGCGACATCGGTGGTTATCGCCACCAGCAATTTGGACGAACCCACCTTCTCGAGCTCGGCGATTGGAGCGGCCGCGATCTGGCGATAGGTCTTTACCCGCAGGTCGGTCGTTGCATCCAGCGCCACGCGGGTTAGCAGAATCTGCGACGTGGCCCGGCAGAACAGAATGAGCAGGCAGATTGCGCAGAAAAGTATGCCGAATCGGTAATTCGAAATTTCCAGGGAAAGAAAATGCGCCTTCAGACCCGCCGGTGCCTCCCCGCCTGACACATCGGCCAGGCTGGCGAGCACCACCGGGATGAGCAGCGCGTAGCTGAAGCCGGCGAGTGCGCCAAGAAAGAGCGAAAGGAAGACCTTGTTGGGCGATCTATCGGTAAACAGTTTCAGCAGGTCCATGGGTCTTTCACTCCGCAATGAGGACGAGTTGGCTACGGACCTTGGGTGCTCGTTTGCCATCGATCTCGAGGTAGTCCGCATCGGCGAACGGCTTGACCATATCGGCGTAATGACGGCTGAGCACATTGCCGGATTGACCCGTGGAATTCATCAGGACGTCATGCAGCGCGCCGTCATCACCCACTTGCATGAGCTGCCTGAAACCCGCGCCGAAGGTCTGCTCGTAACCACCGGATGGCATGTAGTTGGCGTTCGCCACATCGACGGTATTGGTTGCACCACCGCTGGGAATCTTGCGCTCGAAAACGGGCGCCACCGCCGAGATCGTGCTGAAGGGCGTATGCGCATAGAGCGTGTAATGGATATCACCCCATCGCCATGTCTTTGGATCCTTGCCACGCAGCTTGCCGAGCTCGACGATGGTCTCGCGTAGTGCATCGTCGAGCTTGCGCGCGCACGATGAAGCAGTGGTATCGGCCGCTTCTTTGCCGCACCATGTGTCACCGGGCTGGGTCAACGCTGCGTAAATCTGGTCGTAGCTGGCGTGGTCGGTCAATACCGCCAGTTGCGCGGACTCCCACTGTTTGTTCCAGAGCTTCTGCAGCTTGGCAGCGAACAAATCTTCGCGCAGGTGCCTGGACCATACAAAGAAGATGGAAGCACCTTGACTGTCCCGACTCATGTCGCCCTGCCACGACGACAGGTAATCGAGCACCTCCTTCTGGGCCGCATCCTTGGGTTGGAAGGTTTTCAGGTAAGCCAGCAGACGCTTCGCGCTCAGGTCCATCGTGTCCGACTGCATGCGTTGGAAATCATCCAGCGTCATCCCTTCGCCGTTGGCAACCTTCTGATGCAGGAGCTGCTGGATGCGCTGTGCTCTCGCAGCTGGCGCCCAATCGCCCGAGATGAAGTAAGGATAGGTATCGTCAACGAGCTTGTTGTTGGCCGAGACGATATAGCCGCTCGGCGGATTGAACAGCTGTGGCATGGCGTCGAAAGGGATGTAACCCGTCCAGGCATAGTCATCGTTCCAGCCCGGCACTGGGATGCGTGCGTGACCCTTGGCGCGGATCGGAATTCGACCGATGCCGAGCGAGCCGATGTTGTTGGCCGTGTCGACATAGAGAATGTTCATGGCCGGTGCCACATAACCGCGAAACGCGGTTTTGAATTGATCCCAGTTTTCCGCGTAATCGATGCGGAAGAAGGATTCATAGGAAGCATCGTCCGCGTCCAGCGCCGTCCACTTCAAGGCGATGGGCTGCTCGAAGGAACCGATGGCGTCGCTGATGATGGGGCCATCCACTGTTTCCCTGATCTGAATCTTCGCCGGCTCCGGAGCACTGCGCAGAAACGAGGGGAAATCGGCCTTAACGGCGATGCTTTCGACACGGGTCTTGAAGGTCATCCATGTGCCGTTGTGCAGGTACTGATTCGGGTCCTGCGGATTGGTCTGCTCCATGTACAGGTCTTGCACATCCGCCATCATGCTGGTGCCACCCCAGGCGATATGCTGGTTTTCGCCAAACACCACCACAGGGAGGCCAACCAGAGTCATCCCACGCACATCCAGCTTGCTTCCTTTCAGGCTGGCGACATACCAGAGCGAGGGTATCTGCAGGCCAAGATGAGGGTCATTGGCCAGGGCCGCCTTGCCGCTCTTCATATAACGGCCGGCCACCACCCAGGCATTGCTGCCGACAAAGCGCCCGCCGAGTTGTAGTTTGGTTTCCAGGCTATTCTTCACCGCAAGGAAATCCACCAGACCGCGGGTCTTGATGGCGGCAGAGGCATTCGCGCTACCGATGTCATAGCCGACCAGGTCAACCATTTGCTCTTTGCTGAGGTAACGGCTTGCCATCAGGTTGGAAATCTCGTTCCACATGTTGCCGGCGAGATTGAGCGCGAACACTTTGGACCATGCCAGCGAATCCACCGGCCGCCATGGTGCCGGTTTGACGCCCAGGGCAATGAATTCCGGCGGCAGCACGGGGTGTTGTGCAATCCAGGCATTGATACCGTCGGCATAGGCCCTCAATGAATCCTGCGCCTCGGGACTAAGTCGGCTCCAGGATTGCTCGGCCGATGCGTACAGACCAAGGGTTCGCATCCATACATCCTGAATGATGGCGCCTTTGCCGAGAATTTCGCTCAATCGTCCCTGGGCGATGCGCCGCTCCAGCTCCAGCTGCCACAACCGATCCTGCGCATGGGCATACCCCAAAGCAAAATAAGCATCGTGATCGGTTTTCGCCTGGATATAGACGATGCCGTTCTTGTCTCGATCGATCGTGACGTTCTGCGATACATGGACCTTGACCTCGGACACCGAGGCGGTCGGAAGACTCTTCCGTAGATAGAGATAGCCGGACAGGGTGGCGATGAGTAGCGGAATCACCAGGAAGGTGACGGCACGCGAGATCAGTGGATAGCGCTTGAACATAAGAGAGGGCCACGAAGGTATCCGGCGATGAGAGGAAGAAGCATCCAAGGCAAGGCGATTCACGACACCGACACGTCTAGCTTCGATTTGGGCATGCCATACCTGTCAGCACCTTGCGCGCTCCCGTGAACGATTCGCGGCCATGCGTGAACAACATGTTGTCCAACAGCAGCAGATCGTTCTTTTGCCAGGTGAACTTGATCTTCGTCTGCTCATAGACCGCGCGGATCGTATCCAGAGCCTCCGGTTCTATGGGTGATCCATCGCCGTAATAGGCATTGCGCGGCAGGTCTTCTTCGCCAAGCGAGGCTATCAGGGTATTGGCCATGTCACTGCCGAGGTTCGAAACATGGAACAGATGCGCCTGGTTGAACCAGATTTTGTCGCCGGTTACCGGGTGCACGGCAGTGGCCGGATTGATCTGCGTGGTCCGCAAGGCACCGTTGTCGAGCCACTCGAAGCTCAGCTCGTTTTCTTCGCAATAGGCTTCGACCAGTTTCTTGTCGTCGGTTTGGAAGACGACCGACCACGGGAGATCGAGATCGGAATAGTTGCGTACATACATCACGCCTTTTTCTTCGAATTTGTCACGGATGGACGCCGGCAACATGTCATAGATGACACGGCTGTCGCCGATCGGCGTTTCCCCGCCGGTTTCCGACGGCAGCATGCACAGAAAGCCGATGCGGTTTGGCCAATGTCGGGAATACGAATTCTCGTTGTGTTGCGGAATGACTTCACTGGCGGGATATTCCGTCGCCGTATAGACGTTTCCGCGCAGTTCGGTGCGCGGCGTGGAACGGTAGACGTATTCGACCAGTTCGCTGCCGAACAGCGTCGACAGAATCCGTCCAAACTGACTGCTGCCCGGCACATCCAGGCCTCGGATCAGCACGGCGCCGTTGGCCTCGAGCAGACCGCGCACGTCGTGCTGATGTTCCTGGGCCCAGCTGGTTGCGGGTATGCCGGATGCCTCGACGTTCAAGAAAAGCGGGATGCCGCCGACCGGTTTCAGGTCGGCCAAGGTGAAAGTTTTCGCACTCACAGTTTCCGTATTCATCGACTTTTCCCTCTTGCGTGCATGGAAAATAACTGCCGGATGCAACGTTGTTTCAGATCGCCCATGGCATGGCTCATCAGGGGCGCGTGGCTTCCACGGGCGACACCCGGGTGGCCCGAAACGCCGGGATGAAAGCGGCCAGTTGCCCAAGCAGCAGCAAGGCCACCATGCCGAGCAGCACATAACCCGGCGGAAGCCTGCGCATTTCGAAGGCGCCCATCATCCAGGAGTTGATGCTGACGGCCAGGATCGAGCCGAGTACCACACCGGCCAGCGTGATCAGGCCGTTCTCGGTCAGGAAATAGGCCAGTATGTCGCGCCGCGTCGCGCCAAGCGCCCGCCGCACGCCGATATGCTTGCGGCGCTGCCCCACCCAGAAACTGGTCAGTCCCACGATGCCGGCTGCCGTGATTGCCAGCAACGATGCGCAAATCAGCGTCATGGCCACGGCCATGCCGTGGTCCTTCTGATAGGCATCCTTCCTGACTTCCTCGAAGGTGCGCACACCGTCCTTACCATCGATGACGCGCATGGCGTTGACGTCATAGAGCTTCTGCAAGGCGATCGACGCGACGGCGTGCACTTGGTCATGCCGTACCCTGATGAGGTAATACGGCGCCGCGTCGAGCTTGAACGGCACCAGCGCCGATCGTTCCGCCCATTGCGCCGAGGAGTTGTCGACCCAGGGGCCTTGCAGCCGCTCCACGATTCCCACGATCGTGCTCGGCCTGGGAGACATGTAAACAGTTTTTCCCAAGGCAGAGCCATCCGGATACATGGCTTTGGCAAGATCCTCGGTAACGATCACCACCGGTGGTGCGAGCATTTCCTGTGGTCCCAGCTGACCGATTTCGTCGGGACTGAAATTGCGGCCGGCGATCAGCTTCAGACCCAAGGTATTGAGCGTATGCGCGTCCGCAAAATAGGCCGACGCCGTCGTGGTGGGATTGGGCTGATCCGCGGTGTAGGTAAGTCCCATCGGCATGCCATTTCCGCTCAGCGGAAAAGAGTTGGTGGCATATGCATCGATCACGCCTGGGATCTGCCTCAACACGGCGAGATCGGTGTCGGCGAGCGCCCGTAGCTGTTCGGGCGTCTGCTGCTTGGCCCACTCGTTCTTGATGCGGATGATGGAGGATTCATCGATGCCGGTAGGGCGCATGGCGTGCTCAACGCGTTGCCGGATGATGAACAGCGCATTGCATACGATCGCCAGCGTTAGCGCGATTTGCAAGGCGATCAGGATCGTGCCGGCCTTGTGTCGCTTGAGTGCGATGAGAATGGGCGTGATTTGCATGATCATGGGCATACCCTCAGTTCGACTTCAGCTGCCAGGCAGGCTGCACATGCGCTGCGCGCCAGGTGGGATAAAAGGCGGCGATGACGGTGGCGGCAATCGCCACCAGCAAGGTGAGGACGACCAGACCGATATTCATTTGCGCTAGATGCGCGATGTCCGGCTGGAACACCTGCCCAAGGGAAGCCATGCCGAGCACGGTCAGCAGTAAACCGACCATGCCCCCAGCCACGCCGATGATGCCGGCCTCGGCCAGGAACTGGGTATAGATGTCGCCTCGTGACGCACCCAGCGCTCGCCGCAAGCCAACCTCCCCTGCCCGGCGCATGAATTTGGCAAGCAGCAAGCCGATCGTGTTGACCAGGCAGACCACCAGAAAGGCGAACGACACCAGCAAGGAAACCTTGGTCTCCGGCGGCACCACTTTTTCGAAATCCAGCCACTGCACCAGGTTGCGCAGGCGGATATTGGGCGGCCAATTGAAGCGGCCGGCGCGTTGCTGCTGCGCCGAGTATCCCTCCAGGAAGGACCGGTAGCGCTGCACTGCTGCGGCGTCGGGCAATTGCACCCAGAACGAAATCCACACGCACTGTGAGCGCAGCCATCCGTCCCAACCAACGCCCCCCTGACCGTTGCACGCATTCGCACCCTTAGTCTCCAGGTGTAGATCCATTGCCCGTGTGAAGGGAATGAAGAAGTCAGGTCCCTCACTGCCGAACCCGTTGGTATTGGCGGCGTCATAGAACCGCGGTTTTGGATTCCAGTTCTGCAAGACGCCGACGATGCGAAACGCATGGTCGTTCAAGACAATGTCGCGGCCGATACTGTTGGCGCCGCCGAACATGGTTTGGTTGAGCTTGCTGCTGATGACGATGGTGGCCGCGCGACCGCGATCATCGGTCTCACCCCACCCTCCGCCATATTGAAACGGCACGTCGAACATGGGGAAGAAATCGGCATATGTCGCATAGCCGCTGATATTGAACGGCTTGCTGATCACGCCATTGGGAATGACCGAGAAGCTGACCGGATAGGTGGCGGTCTGGCGCGCCGCGACACGCGCGTCCATCAAGGCCATGGCGTCCTGGTAATCCATCAGATCCGGCGGCTCGGCGCTTGGGCCAAGTGTGCGCGGATCCCAGTTGTCGATTTGCGGCGCGTACAGCTGGCTCGACTTCCATGGAATGGGGTTGCCCGACACCGCGCGAAAGACCGCATAACTGGTCATGGAGGCGCCCACGCCAAAGCCGATGGCCAATATCATCAACAAGGTCACCACCGGCATGCGCCGCAGACTACGCACGCCGAGCTGAAGGTAATAAGCAAACATCTCAACAGGATCAGATTTCATGATTGCCTCTCAGGCCAACACCGCGGCGGGCGGTACGGATTGCAATTGACGGATGAATCGCTGGATGTCATGAGCTACGCCGGTCACATGAGGGCGGCGCATCATCGAGAAATGATCTCCCTCTCTCTCGAGGACGATCACCTCGGCTGCGACCGAATCCCATCCAAGCGAACGATCTTCGTTGCGGTTTTCCTTGGCTCGAATCAAATGGATCTTCCTCGTCGAAGATGTCGGGTGGTAAGACCGCAGGGCCGAAGCATTGCGCTGTATCACGGCGAAGCGCTCTTTCAGATCACGCGCGGTGAATTCGGCATGCAGGCGAAGTTGCGAGCGCCCGAGATCCACGAAGATCTCGAACAGCTCATCGAGCGCCGTCTTTTCGAAGCGCTGCACATCGGCCTGGACCAAGTGCTCGTAGCCAATACCGTGCTCCAAGGCCAGCGCTGCCAGCAATTGCTTTTCATCCGCGTGGACGTCCTGGGATGTACTTGCGCTCGGATGAAACGAATCGATCATGAAGATCGATTCGATCTCTTCGCCCATTCGATCGAACTGGCAGGCCATTTCGTAAGCGATGACACCGCCCATTGACCAGCCGCCGATGAGATAGGGCCCCACTGGCTGGATATCTTTGATGGCCTTGATGTACTGCTCGGCCATCGCCGGAATGCTGGCAGGCGTGGACGCATCGACATGGATGCCGTACACGGGGCCGTCGTGGCTCAGCTCCCCGCAAAGGTCGAAGTAGCATTGCACGTAGCCGCCGACAGGATGAACCAGGAACAAGGGCGAACCTTCCAGCACGCTGTCCTTCAACTTCATGAGATGTCGGGTGACCTGTGCACCATCTTCCGCGGATGGGGCGATGTGCGCCTCCAGAAAGCGAGCCATATCGTCGATGGTTTGCAGCCTGAACATCTCCTGCAGCTCCATGGTGATGCCGAACTGCTTTTTGACACGTGAAATCAGCGGTATGGCCAACAGGGAATGACCGCCGCGATCGAAAAAATTGTCACGCACGCCCACCTGCTCGCACCCGAGGATGTCGCACCAGATCGTGCATAGCACTTGCTCGGTGTGATTCCTCGGCGCGACATACGCGCTGGCCGTCACCGTGGCATGCGGCACCGGCAGCTGCTTGCGATCGACTTTGCCATTGGTAGACGAGGGCAACGCGTCCAGGATCATGAAGGCCGCGGGCACCATGTAATCCGGCAGCTGGGCCAGTAAATGGCTGCGCAGTTCGGTGATCGTCTCGGAGTGCTCACGCTGAGCCTGTGCGGGATCCAAGGTGAGATAGGCCACCAGTCGCTTCTGGCCTGGCTCATCTTCGCGCGCCACTACAACAGCTGACGTCACCCCCGACATGCAGCTCAGCCGTTGTTCGATTTCACCCAGCTCGATGCGCAAGCCACGGATCTTCACCTGGAAATCGTTGCGGCCCAGGTATTCGATCGCGCCATCCGGCAGCCAGCGACCCAGATCGCCGGTCTTGTACAACCGCGCACCCGGGCGCGTCGCAAAGGGATCATCGATAAAGCGCTCGGCGGTCAGCTCCGGGCGATGGAGATAGCCGCGCGCCACGCCGGCGCCGCCCAGGTACAACTCCCCGGCCACGCCGACCGGCACCGGCTGGCGATGCTCGTCGAGAATATAGATCTGCGTATTGGCGATCGGACGGCCAATCGGCACGATGCCTTCATGCAAATCGTTGCGGCAATCCCACGCGGTGACCTCGATCGAGGCCTCGGTCGGCCCGTACAGGTTATGCAGCTCCACCGCAGGCAGCTTGCTGAAGAAACGGGTCTGCAAGGCGTAAGGCAACGCTTCGCCGCTGCACAGCACGCGACGCAGGCTTTGGCAACGCTCGACAGGGGCGTGGTCCAGAAACACCTGCAACATCGATGGCACGAAATGCGTGGTGGTGATGTCTTCGCGCTCGATGATCTTCGCCAGATAATGCGGATCCATATGCCCCCCAGGCTGCGCCATCACCAGGCGCGCACCGGAAAGCAGCGGCTGCAGCAGTTCCCACACCGAGACATCGAAGCCGAACGGCGTCTTCTGCAAGACGCGGTCATTGCTATCCATCTGATAGGTTTGCCGGCCCCACCATAGGCGGTTCACCACACCGGCGTGTTCGACCATCACGCCCTTGGGTTTGCCGGTGGAGCCGGAGGTGTAGATCACGTAGGCCAGATGATGGGGCGTGAGTCCGAGCTCCTCTCGCATCCATGGCGTGCTCGGGTATGTGGCCAAGACATCTGCATCCGCATCCAAACGCAG
>NZ_DATEJY010000261.1:0-7554 GCF_035277725.1 Dyella sp.
GGGATTTTCAGATCCAGCATGTCCAGGCAGCTTTGAATCACCATCAGCAGATTGTTGAAATCGTGCGCGACACCGCCGGTGAGCTTGCCGATGGCCTCGGTCTTCTGCGATTGAAACAGCGCTTCGCGCGCGCGATCCAACTCCACCGCGGCGTTGCGTTGCTGCGTGACGTCGCGCGTGATCTTGGCGAAGCCGACCAGCTCGCCATCGTCGTCCAGGATGCGGTCGATGATCACGTGCGCCCAGAAGCGCGAGCCATCCTGGCGCACGCGCCAGCCTTCGCTTTCCACGCGGCCTTCGGTGGCCGCCAGCACCAGGTTCTTCTGCGGCATGCCAGCTTCGCGGTCGGCCTGCGTGTAGAACGAGGAAAAATGCTTGCCGATAATCTCGTTCGCGGCGTAGCCCTTGATGCGCTCGGCACCGACATTCCAGCTGGAGACGTAGCCGCCCTTGTCCAGCATGAAGATGGCGTAGTCCGTCACGCTCTGCACCAGCAGGCGGAACTGCTCCTCGCTGCGGCGCAAGGCTTCGTCGATCTGCCTGCGTTCGCTGAGATCGCGCACGATTTTCGCAAACCCGATCAACTCGCCACGTTCGCCATGGATCGGATCGGTCAGCACTTGCGCCCAAAAATGCGTGCCGTCCTTGCGCACGCGCCAGTTCTCGCATTCATGGCGGCCTTCGGCGCTGGCGATATCCAGCTCGCGGCGCGGCAAGCCTTCGCTGCGCTCTTTTTCGGGGTAGAAGCGCTCAAGATGCTGGCCGATGATGTCTTCGGCGCGATAGCCGGTGATGCGTTCGGCGCCCAGGTTCCAGCTTGTCACGCGCCCGGCCGCATCCAGCATGAAGATGGCGTAGTCGGTAATCGACTCGACCATCAGGCGGTAACGTTGTTCGGGGGTGGTTGATGAGCTCACGTCTGTTTTCACCGATAGATTTGCCTTGTGTCTTTCAGCCAGGAAGCGGTTGAAATATCAAAGATGGATGAAGATTCAGGCATCGGCTCATTGAGCCCGCATGCAGGACGCGTCTTGGAGACGTCACCGCCCGGTCAAGGCGCTCGATTGTGTACCCCAAGCGAGCTTCATGAAAGTACCGAAACGCATGCTTGCAAAACTTTCTGCAAAACCATGCAGTCGGTTCACTCATGCGTCACGCCCGCTAATCGCATCGCACACGACGGCGATGGCAAAAGATGCACGAAGATGCGCTTACAAGCAGACAGGCAAGCGCTCTGGCGACGTCCTTGCATCGAGTGTTCCATGTCCGATGACACCTGTACTGCCCTAATTGATGGCTTCGAGCAAAAACTTCAACCCGGCGAGCGATTGATCGATGCCTTCATTCGCCTCGGCATCACCGTGCCGCACCTGTGTTACCTGAAAACGCTCGGCCCGTTGGAAACTTGCGACACCTGCCTGGTGGAAGTCAATGGCAAGCTGGTGCGCGCCTGCTCTACCCATGCGCAAGCCGGCGACGTCATCATCACCGGCTCGCCCGCTGCAAAACAGGCGCGCGAAGAAGGCATGGACCGCATTCTCGCCAAGCACGAGCTGTATTGCTCGGTATGCGAGAACAATACCGGCGACTGCCAGCTTCACAATACCTTCGCCGATATGGATATCACCATCCAACGCTATCGATTCACGCGCAAACCACATAAAAAAGACGAATCGAATGCGTTCTACACCTACGACCCGGATCAATGCATCCTGTGCGGCCGCTGCGTGGAGGCGTGCCAGAACGTGGAAGTCAACGAAACGCTGAGCATCGACTACAGCAACGCACACCCGCGCGTGCTGTGGGACGGTGGCAAGCCGATCGGCCAATCCAGCTGCGTCTCCTGCGGCCACTGCGTCACCGTGTGCCCATGCAACGCGCTGCTGGAGCGCACGCTGCAGCCGGACGCCGGCCCGTTCACCGCGATCGAGGCCGACACCAAGCGCACCATGATCGATTTCGTCAAGGCGCTGGAAGACACCACCGGCACGCCGCCAATCACCGCGATTTCCAAGATCGACGTGGCCCTGCGGCAACAGGAGATCAAGCGCACCAAGACCGTCTGCACGTATTGCGGCGTGGGTTGCTCGTTCGAGATGTGGACGCGCGGCCGGCATATTTTGAAGGTGCAACCGATGGAGGAAGCGCCGGTCAACGGCATCTCCACCTGCATCAAGGGCAAGTTCGCATGGGATTTCGTCAACGCGAAGGAACGCCTCACCGTGCCGTTGATTCGCGAGAACGGTACGTTCCGCGAGGCCAGCTGGGCTGAAGCGCTGGACCTGGTCGCCACGCGGCTCAAGCACATCCACGCCACCTATGGCCCGCAATCCATCGGCTTTATCGGCTCCAGCAAGGCCAGCAACGAAGAGGCCTATCTCACGCAGAAGATCGCGCGGCTGATCTTTCGCACCAACAGTGTCGACAACTCCTCGCGCTATTGCCAGAACCCTGCCACGCAGGGTTTGTTCCGTACCGTCGGCTATGGCGGCGATGCCGGTTCGATCAAGGACATCGCCTCCGCCTCGCTGGTGATCCTGGTGGGTTCCAACACGGCCGAGTGCCATCCGGTGATCGCCTCGCGCATCAAGGCCGCGCACAAGCTGCGCGGGCAGAAGCTGATCGTGGTCGATCCACGCAAGCACGAGATGGCCGCGCGCGCGGATATCTACCTCAAAGTGAAAAGCAGCACAGACCTGGTGTGGGCTTGTGCCACCGCGCGCTACATCTTCGATCACGGATTGGAGGACAAGGCATTCTTGAGTACGCAGGTCAACGGCGTGGAGGAATTCCGCCGATCGCTGGAGCCATTCACGCTCGAATTTGCCGAGCAAGTGACCGGCTTGTCGCAAGCACAGCTGATGGAAGCGGCGGAAATGATTGCGCATGCGCCGTCCGTTTGCCTGCTGTGGGCGATGGGCATCACGCAGCATAGCCATGGTTCGGATACCAGCACGGCGTTGTCGAATCTATTGCTGGTCACCGGCAACTATGGACGCCCCGGCACCGGCGGCTATCCCATGCGCGGCCACAACAACGTGCAGGGTGCCAGCGATTTCGGCTGCCTGAAAAACGTGTATCCCGGCTACGAGAAAGTCACCGACCAGGAAGCGCGTGCACGCTGGGCCAAGGCCTGGGGCGTGCCGACGGAACATCTCTCTGACGAGGTGGGCCTGGACAACTTCAGCATGGTCGAGAAAGCGCACAAGGGCGAAGTGAAAGCGATGATGGTGATCGGCGAGGAAACCGCCATCTCCGATGCCGATACGCAGAACGTGATCGATGCATTCAAGAAACTCGAGTTCTTCGTGGTCGTGGATATGTTCGTCAGCCGCACGGCGGAATTCGCCGACGTGATCCTGCCCGCGTGCGCGAGCGTGGAAAAGGACGGCAGCTTCGTCAACACCGAGCGCCGTATCCAGCGTTTCTACAAAGCCATGGAACCGCTGGGCGAAAGCCGCCCCGACTGGGCGATTCTTACCGACCTGGCCAAACAGCTTGGACATGATTGGGGCTACACGCATCCCTCGCAGATCATGGCCGAATGTGCCGGCGTCGCGAAAATGTTTGCAGGCGTGAACTACGAACGGCTGGAAGGTTGGAAATCACTGCATTGGCCGGTGAAGGAAGACGGCACCGATACGCCGTTGCTCTACACCGATGGCTTCCACTTCCCCGACAAGAAAGCCAAGCTGCATCCCGTGCAATGGAATCCACCGGAGGAAGATGCCGACAGCAGCTACGACATCATCCTCGACAACGGCCGCCTGCTCGAACACTTCCAATCCACCAACCAGACCGGCCGCGGACCGCGCGTGCACAACGAGACGCCGCACTGGTTCGTGGAAATCAGCCCGGAACTGGCGGCCGAACGCGGCATCGAAGACGGCACCTGGCTACGTATCACCTCACGCCGCGCGCATGTCGACGTGCGCGCTACCGTCACCGATCGCGTCAGCGGCAAGACCATGTATCTGCCGATCCACCACGCCAAGCCGGGCGTAAACACACTGACCGGCGAGCATCACGATTCGGAGGTCAATACGCCTGCTTATAAAGAGCTGGCCGTGCGCATCGAAAAGCTGCCGATGGAAAAAGGCGCGCCGCCGTTGCCGTACCGCAATCACCGCTATGGCAAGCGCACGCCGAACCTCGGCCCCGATGCCGAGCAGAAATGGGCACGTGCCGAATATCAGGAACCGCCGGCAACCATCGAACATCCCGAGACACTCTAATGGCCGAACCCCTCACCTATCAGCCGACACCGCCGAGAATCGGCCCCAGCGCGCGCGAAGAACTGGACCAGTTGCTGGAAACCTTGCACGAGTCGGGCGTGTTGCGGCTCGCCAACGACATCGCTGCCGGCAAGCAGGACATCATCGGCATCGTGATGAAGGGTTTGAACCTGGAAGGCTCGCGCTACGCCACGCAGAACATTGCCGCGATCCTGATGGTGCTGGCACAGATTCCACCACCGCGTTTCTACAAGATCGCCACCACGCTCAAAGATGCGTTGCTGGCGGCTGCAGACGAACCGCCGGCGGAAAAAGAAGCGCCCGGCGTGCGTGGGTTTTACAAGGCGTTGAAGGACGAAGAAACCTGGCGGGCGCTGGCGCCATTGGTGCAAGGCTTGATGGCGCTGGGCGAAGGTTTGCGCAAACCGGCACCGGAGAAGCCGATCTCCTCGTTCACCGGCAAGCCAAGCAACGCGTAGGTGCCACGTAGGCTGGGATGAAATCCCAGCACCGCCATGCCAACAAACGCGGGGATTTCATCCCAGCCTAGATGGTTCGCCAGCCTGCGTAGCATCAAACCGGCAGCGCCGTCGTCCGCTTCACCGTGCGCAACGCCAGCGTCGACTGCACGCGCACCACGCCCGGCAACTGCGTGAGTATCTCGGTATGGATGCGCTCGAAATCCGCCGAATCCGCATACGCCACACGCACCATGTAATCAGCCGCACCGGCGAGCAAACAGCATTCGGTAACTTCGGGATGTTTCTGGATCGCCACCTCGAACGCATCCAGCGCCGCGCGCCCCTGCTGATCCAGGGTGACCAGTACGAAGGCCGTGCCTGACAGGCCGGCCGCTTTCTCGTCCAGCAGCATCACATAGCGGGAAATCAGCCCCCGATCCTCCAGCAGCTTCACCCGCCTCAGGCAGGCGGAGGGAGAAAGATTGATCCGCTGGGCCAGTTCCGCGTTGGCCAGCCGGCCGTCCTCCTGCAGCAGGCGGAGGATGGCGCGGTCGCGCTCGTCCAGGGGCGGAAAAGAGTTCGTCATAAATTCTGCTTTTTACCGAAAACGCCGCAGCGGATGCGAAAAACTTGCCGATCCATGGCCATAATGAGCGAGAAATTGCGCAAGGCCTCGATCATACTGCGCGCCGCACGGCACACGGAAGGCCGGCACAGCAACCTTCCCAATCCATAGTCGAGAGATCGAGTCATGCGCATCGGTGTACCGAAAGAGATCAAGAACCATGAATACCGGGTGGGCCTTGTCCCATCTTCTGTGCAGGAATTGGTACACCACGGCCATCAGGTGATGGTGCAGAAGGATGCCGGCGCTGGCGCCGGCCTGACAGATGCGGACTACGTGGCCGCAGGCGCCACCATCATCGAAAACGCCGACCAGATCTTTGCCGAAGCCGACATGATCGTGAAGGTGAAGGAACCGCTGGCGGTGGAGCGCAAGAAGCTCCGCAAGGGTCAGATCCTGTTTACCTATCTGCATCTGGCGCCCGATGCCGAGCAGACGCATGACCTGATCGCCTCCGGCGCCATCTGCATCGCTTATGAAACGGTCACCGCGGCGAACGGCTCGCTGCCGTTGCTGACGCCGATGTCCGAAGTGGCCGGCCGTCTTGCGCCGCAAGTCGGTGCGCACTCGCTGGAGAAGGCCCAGGGTGGCCGCGGCGTTCTGCTGGGCGGCGTGCCCGGCGTGCCGGCGGCAGAAGTAGTGATTCTCGGCGGCGGCGTCTCCGGTACGCACGCGGCCACCATCGCGGTCGGCATGGGCGCGAAGGTCACCGTGGTGGATCGCTCGGCCGAAGCGCTGAAGCGCCTGGCCACGCAATTCGGCACCTCGATCTCCACCGTGTTTTCCACCCGTTCGGCGATCGAAGAACTGGTGCGCCGCGCCGACCTGCTGATCGGCACCGTGCTGGTGCCCGGCGCTGCCGCGCCCAAGCTGGTGACCCGCGACATGGTGCGCACGATGAAGCCGGGTTCGGTGATCGTCGACGTTGCCATCGACCAGGGCGGCTGCGTGGAAACCTCGCACGCCACCACGCATTCCGATCCCACCTATGTGGTCGACGGCGTGGTGCATTACTGCGTGGCCAACATGCCGGGCGCCGTGGCGCGCACGTCCACATTTGCACTCAACAGCGTGACGCTGCCGTTCACCCTCGCGCTGGCCAACCACGGTTGGCAGAAGGCGCTGCAGCAGGACGTGCATCTGCGCAATGGCCTCAACGTGTTCGAAGGCAAGGTGACCTGCGAGCCGGTGGCGCAGGCGCATAACCTGGCGTATGTGAAGGCGGAAAGCGTGCTGGGGATGTAACTGACACTGCACCCTCCCTTGATTGATTTGCAAGGGAGGGTGCGTAGGTTGGGTTAGCGCAGCGTAACCCAACGAATCGCTCCGGACATGTTGGGTTACGCTGCGCTAACCCAACCTACGCGATGACACGGCCTACTCGAACACAATGTCCTCTTCGAGCAGCGCCGACAAATACGCATGGCATGTCCAACCATGCTGCAAGCGCGCCTCGATCGCCATGGCAATCACCTGCTGATTGCGTGGCGTGACGTCACACCCATGGCAGCGCAGGAAATCCGTAATAAACCCCTGAATCTCCCACGGCATGCGCTCGAAAGGCGTAGCCGCCTCTCGGAGATGCACGCGCCGGATGCGTAGGCGAGCCTTGTGCGTCACGTTCGCTCAGCTCTTTGGCTGTTCCTGAAATGATTCGTGCATAAAGCGCACCAATGCCATGCAAGTGGCCCGTCGCCCCGGCGAACGCCGGGGCCCAGCGACTTCGGCATGAAAGTCACTAGATCCCGGCGTTCACCCACTGCTGTCCGGGGAAAATAAGATGCGCGGAAAAATTTTTTTCGCATATCGCCTGAGATCTGAATTTCTACTTGGAATTCAACATTCCTTGATTCGTCGCCCCGGCGAAGGCCGGGGCCCAGTGCCTTTGGGATCCGCAAGTCGCTGGGTCCCGGCTTTCGCCGGGACGACGAGTTATCAGGCATCGCGGCGAAGGTGCAGGATTTTTCCCGGACAGCAATGGGCGTTCACCAGGACGACGGATATCAGCACTTTTCACGTCCGCGGACATCACCGGACACGCCGCGGACAACATGTCGAATCCCCTTCCCTCCGTTCGTCGCCGGATAAACACCCCCTTTTCCACGGAGCCACCGCGATGAACCTGAAACTCTATGCCCATCCCTTTTCGCTGTATTGCCAAAAGGTGCTGGTCGCGCTGTACGAAAACGACATCCCGTTCGAATGGCGCAAGCTGTCGGAGGAACAGCCGGAG
>NZ_DATEJY010000262.1:0-9281 GCF_035277725.1 Dyella sp.
GCGGCATCCAGCAGTTGAAACCCTGGAAAAACGATGATGGCTATCTCGCGTCGCATGGTGGCAGCCGCATGACTTAGGTCTCGTGGCGGGAAAGTCGCGTAACTGCAAGGAGGCGTCAAGCTGATGCTCGCCATGATGTGCTCCCTCCCCTGCGGTAGTAGGGGAGGGATGGGGTGGGGTTGCTTGTGCTTTAGCGCACGCTGAATTTTTCCAGGGAATGGGTGGTGGCGATATTCGGCTCCCGTGGCTCGCTGCGCTCGCACCCCACCCTAACCCCAATGCTCCGAACTTAAGGTTTTGTCATCCGCCACAGAACCCAAACCCGTCATTCCAGCGAAAGCTGGTACGCGGGGAGAGCACATGGACGTGCTCGGCTTTGAGGAGCGAGGAATCCAGTGCCTTTCGGCTAAAAAGTCGCTGGATGATTCGCTTCGCTCACCCCTTCGGGGCCGTCCATTCGGACGTTCTGCGCGCTTCGCGCTACGTCCAGCTTTCGCTGGAATGACGAACGAGAGTTTATGGCGGTTGAAGAACCTTGAGTCCAGAGCATTGACCCTAACCCTCCCCCCGGATCAAGTCCGGGGCAGGCTCTGCAAGCAGGGGAGGGAACCGCTTTTTCGCAGCTTTCGACAGGACGGCGATGCAAGTGTTTCCCTGCGTGAAATGCATGCAGCACACATACCCAGCTGCGGCAAAGTGACATCACATAGCGACCACTACACGCCGCGGTGCGGCGTTCCATACCGCGCCTGATATGGCAAAGTGCACGCGCCACAAGCATGGGAATGTACCGGCAAGGAGCGCAAAAGCTTGCGGCAAACCGAACGGCGAAGATGCGGTTTTCCGCTGGTTTTTTTGTAGATCGATAGTCATTATCCGCCTCGGCGGCGGGCGCACTATCATCACGTTCGGGGCAGGGTGGCGATTCCCGTCGACCCACATCTATCGGAAGCTTTGGACAATGGGTGGCTCACGTAATCACGGCGGCACGCGATGATCGCCCGCTGTGCCAGGAACCTCGTTTTGGCGGCGCGGCCCGCGCGTATCTGCGTCATTGCCGTGACGCTGCTGATGGCAGGTTGTGCGGTCGGTCCTGACTTCAAGAAACCCGCGGCGCCAGATGTTTCCCGCTATACGGCCGCGCCATTGGGCACCACCGAAGCCACGCCCGGCGTCGCCGGCGGCGAGGCGCAGCGTTTCGTGATGGGTGGCGACATAAGTCGCCAGTGGTGGACGTTGTTCCACTCCCCGGCACTGAATGCGCTGATCGACGAATCGCTCAAAAACAATGCGGACCTCAAGGCCGCCCAGGCAGCCTTGTCGGTAGCGCACGAGAATGTTCTCGCGCAGCGTGGCGCCTTTTATCCGAATCTTTCAGCCGAATTTTCCGCGACCCGGCAAAGCCAATCCGGCACGCTTTCGCCGACACCGAACAACAACGCGTTTCTGTACAACCTGTTTACGCCGCAGCTCAATGTGTCTTACGTGCCCGACGTATTCGGCCTCAACCGGCGCACGATGGAATCATTGAAAGCGCAGGAAGACGCCGTGCGCTTCCAGATGATTGCCGCACACATCACGCTCAGCAGCAACGTGGTGGTCGCGGCAATGCAGGAGGCGTCCTTGCAGGCGCAAGTCGATGCGACGCAGCAGCTGATCGACATCAACACGAACATGGTGAAGATCCTGCAGCGCCAGGCCGACAAAGGCTACGCCAGCGGGCTGGATCTTGCGGCGCAGAAATCGCAGCTGGCACAAACGGTGGCGACGTTGCCGCCGCTGCGCAAGCAACTGGCGCAACAACGCGATGCGCTCGCCGTGCTGGTAGGGCGTTTTCCAAGCAACGCGCCGAACGGCATCATCGACCTGGCGCAGCTGAGCTTGCCGCAAGACTTGCCTGTCAGTTTGCCGTCAGCCTTGGTCGAACAACGGCCGGACGTGCTGCAGGCACAGTCGAACATGCATGCGGCAAGCGCGCAGATCGGCATTGCGACAGCCAATCGCCTGCCGAACATCACGCTGAGCGCGAACGCGGGTAGCACCGCGCTGGCGATGAACCAGCTGTTCCATTCCGGCACCGGCTTCTGGGGCATTGGCGCCGACATCACGGCGCCGCTCTTTCAGGGCGGTACCTTGCTGCATCAGGAACGTGCTGCCAAAGCGGCCTACGTGGAAGCCGCCCAGCAATACCGCAGCACCGTGCTCACCGCCTTTCAAAACGTCGCCGACACGCTGGTTGCACTCGACCAGGATGCCGCCGCGTTGAAGGCGGCCGCGGCGGCGAACGATGCCGCCAAGGTGACGCTCGATCTATCCGAGCGGCAATGGAAAGACGGTTACGCCAGCTATTTGTCGCTGCTCAGCGCGGAGCAGGCGTACCAGCAGGCACGCATCAACCTGATCGTGGCGCAGGCAAACCGGTTTGCCGATACCGCGGCATTATTTCAGGCACTCGGCGGTGGCTGGTGGCACGGCTCGGCCTTGAATCAGGATCACGATGAACATTAATCAGTGTTGCCTTAATCCCCTACCTGGCTTGCGCTATGCGAGTGCCGCGGCCGTGCTGCTGATGGTTGCGCTGTGCGCGGGTTGCTCCTCCAGCGATGAAGGCACGTCACCGACCGCGTCGGCGACGCCGGTGAACGTCACGCTGACGGCGGCGCAGCGGCAGCACATCACCTTGTACACGGTGGCAGCCGAGCCATTTCACCGCAGCATCGACACCACCGGCGTGGTGGATTTCGATAACGACCAATCCACCAGCGTGTTGGCACCGATCTCCGGCCCGGTGTCGCGCCTTGTCGTCTCTCCGGGCGACAAGGTGAAGAAAGGCGATCCGCTCGCCTACGTCGATTCACCCGACTTCGCCACGGCTGTCAGCACCTATCGCAAGGCCTTGGTCACCGCGCACACGGCGCGCCGGCTGGCCGACCTCGACAAGGATTTGCTGCAACACCAAGGCATTGCGCAGAAGGAAGCCGACCAGGCCGAGACCGATGCCACCAGCGCCGAAGCAGATGCTTATGCGGCCAAACAAACGCTGATCTCGCTCAACGTCGATGCGCAAACCATCAAGGATATCGAGCAGGGCAGGCCCATCGCCCATATCCAGGGCGTCATCCGATCGCCCATAGCCGGCACCGTGATCGAGAAGCTGATCTCGCCGGGGCAATTGCTGCAGGCGGGAACCACAGCATGCTTCACCGTGGCCGACCTGTCGCGCGTGTGGGTGATGGCGCAGCTTGCCGATGCCGACCTTTCCGCCGTGCATGTCGGTGACAGCGCGGACGTGCTGACCAGCACGGATGCCAGGCCGATCACCGGCAAGGTCGATAACGTCGCCGACTTGGTGAACTCGGACACGCGCATGGTCGCCGCGCGCGTGGTCGTCAATAACACGCAAGGCCAGTTGCGTAAACAGATGTACGTGAGTGTGCGCATCCATTCGCAGCAAGCGGAAAACGGCATGCTGGTGCCGGTGTCGTCGATGCTGCGCGACGATGAAAACCTGCCGTTCGTGTATGTACTGCAACCGGATGGAAGCTTTGCGCGGCGAAGCGTGACGCAAGGTTATCGCGTGGGCGACAAGTTCCAGATTCCGAACGGCTTGCACGCGGGCGATCGAGTCGTCGTCGACGGTGGCCTCTTCGTACAGTTCATGCAAAACCAATGAGCGAGACCTTGCCACCCAACGAGACGCCGTCGCGCACTGCGTCCTTCATGAACCGGATCGTCAGTGCGTCGTTGGGACAATCGTTCCTGGTCATCCTGTTGACGCTGGTCCTGGCCGGCTCGGGCATGCATTCGCTGAAGCGCTTGCCGGTCGATGCCTATCCGGACCTGTCGCCGCCGATCGTCGAGATCATTACGCAGTGGCCCGGTCATGCGGCGGAAGAAGTCGAGCGGCTGATCACGGTGCCGGTCGAGCTGGGCATGAACGGCATTCCGAAAACGGCGACGACGCGGTCGATTTCGCTGTATGGCCTGTCCGACGTCATCATCACGTTCGATACCGGCACCGATAATTACTTCGCGCGGCAGGAGGTGTTCAACCGCTTGGGCGACATCAGCCTGCCCAGCGGCGTGACGCCGTCGGTATCGCCCATGTCATCGCCATCCGGCCTTATCTATCGCTACGTGCTGCAAAGCACGGATCGCTCGCCGATGGATCTGAAAACGCTGGAAGACTGGACCATCGAGCCGCAATACAAATCCGTGCCTGGCGTTGCCGACGATTCGGGTTTCGGTGGCGGCACCATGCAATACCAGGTGTTGTTGGACCAGGCGAAACTCGCGTCAGTCGGTTTGTCCGCGGCGCAAGTGGAAGCATCGCTCACTGCGAACAACGCCAACGCCGGCGGCGGCTTCTATTCGCAGGGCGGCCAGTTCTATTACGTGCGCGGCATGGGCCGCATGCAGACGCTGGAAGACATCGGCAATGTGGTGGTGGCCGTGCATGACGGCACGCCGGTGCTGGTCAAGGACGTCGGCCGCGTGACGATCGGCATCGCGCCGCGCCTGGGTGAGTTCGGCTACGAGAAGCAGGATGACGCCGTGGAAGGCGTGATCCTGCTGCGCACCGGCGAGAAGACGCAGGACGTTCTCAAGCGCGTTGAAGCGAAAACCAAGGAGCTCAACGACCAGATACTGCCGAAAGACGTCAAGGTGGTGCCGTTCTACGATCGCTCCGACCTGATCGCCTTGACCACCCAGACCGTCAAGGACAATCTGCTGCGTGGCATGTTGCTGGTCGTGGTGGTGCTGATTTTCTTTCTCTACGATTTCCGCGCCGGCCTGATTGTCGCCGTCACGATTCCACTGGCGTTGCTGTTTGCGTTCATCTGCCTGGACGTGCAGAAAGCCTCGGCGAACCTGCTGTCGATCGGCGCGATCGACTTCGGCATCCTGGTCGATGGCGCGGTGGTGATGGTGGAAAACATCTTCCGCCTTATCGCCGAACGCAAAGGCACGCCGCTCGACGTCAAGGCGATCATCCGCGACGCCGCGGCGGAAGTGGATCGCCCCTTGTTCTACGCCGTGGCGGTGATCGTCGTCAGCTTCCTGCCGATCTACGTGTTGTCGGGCCCGTCGGGCACGCTGTTCAAGCCGATGGCCGACACCATGATCTTCGCCTTGGTCGGTTCGCTGATCGTGACGTTGACCTTGCTGCCGGTGCTGTGCGCATGGTTCATGCGCAAGGGGGTGGTCGAGCGGCGCAACCGGATGTTTGAAGCGATCAAGTCGGTTTACGCGAAGGGCCTGGATGTCTGTCTCAGGCGTCCGTGGGCGATCACGCTGGCGTCGGTGGTGTTGCTCGGCGCGTCGCTACTGTTGATTCCGCGCATCGGTGCGGAGTTCATGCCGCATCTGGACGAAGGCGCGCTATGGGTGCGCGCCACCATGCCGTACACGATTTCGTTTGACGAGTCGGCCAAAATCACGCCGAAGATTCGCGACATCCTGCGCTCGTTTCCCGAAGTGACCACGGTGGCCTCAGAGCTGGGTCGTCCCGACGACGGCACCGATTCCACCGGCTTTTTCAATGTCGAGTTCTACGTGGGCTTGAAACCGTATGCGCAGTGGAAGGGGCACTACCGCACCAAAGCGGCGCTTACGGAAGCGATCAACCAGAAGCTGCAAGCGTTTCCCGGCATCATGTTCAACTACACACAGCCGGCAGAGGACGCGGTGGATGAAGCGGAAACGGGCCTGAAAAGCGCGCTCGCCGTAAAAATCTTCGGGCCGAACCTCAATGTGCTGCAGGAGAAAGGGAAGGCGATCAGGAAGGTGCTGGAACAAGTGCGCGGTATTGGCGATGTCACACTGGTGCAGGAGCTTGGACAACCCAGCCTCACCATCAAGATCGACCGCGCCGCCATTGCGCGTTATGGCGTGAACGTTGCGGACATCAACGCGTTGATTCAGACGGCGATCGGTGGCGATGTCGCCACCCAGGTGGTGCAACAGGAAAAGCAGTTTGACCTGGTCGTGCGGCTTGAACGCCAATACCGCGACAACCCCGAGGAAATTGGCAACATCCTGGTCGCCACGCCCGGTGGCCAGCAGATTCCGCTGAAGGAATTTGCCGATATCAAAGTGACCACCGGTGCATCGTTTATCTATCGCCAGAACAATTCCCGCTACATCGGCGTGCAGTTTTCAGTGGATGGCCGCGACCTCGCCGGTGCAGTCGGCGATGCCATGGCGCAGGTCAACAAGAAAGTTTCCCTGCCGCAGGGCTATCGCCTGGACTGGGGCGGCGAATACACGGAATACACTGCATCGCGCGCGCAATTGAATGTCATTCTGCCGCTGACGTTGGCGTTGATTTTCCTGCTGCTGTTCACGCTGTACAGCAACTTCAAGTTCCCGTTCATTACGGTGCTCGGCGTGCTGCTGACCGCGCCAGTCGGCGGCATCATCGCGTTGTGGCTGACCGATACGCCGTTCTCCGTATCCTCCGGCATCGGCTTCCTGGCGCTGTTCGGCGTGTCCGTGCAAACCGCGGTGGTCTACATCTCCTACGTCAATGAGTTGCGCCGTGCGGGCGTCGACGTAGCCGATGCCATCCGGCAGGGCGCCATCCTGCGTCTACGCCCGATCATGATGACCGCTCTGGTTGCTGCGCTCGGTTTGCTTCCCGCTGCGCTCGCCACCGGCGTTGGCACCGATACACAGCGGCCGTTTGCGCTGGTCATCGTCAGCGGTTTGTTTACGCGCCTGTTGATCAGTATTTTCCTGATGCCGGCGTTGTATGCGCTGGTGGCGAGGAAGGACGACAGGTTGGAGGTTTGATCGTCGCGTCTACGCTTTCATCGCGTCGATCGATACTCCGAGGCCTGCGATTTGAACCCCGGCATCATCCACACGCCGTTCCACGAGCTTAAGGATTTTCAGCCGCCATAAAACTCGAACCCGTCATTCCAGCGAAAGCTGGTACGCGGGGAGCGCGTAGGCTGGGATTTCATCCAGCCTACACGGCTGCATCGTCGCCAACGCTTTGCTGTCGCCTGGCGCAGCCTTCGACGTTGATCCATGCATCTGCATGGTCCTGATCTCGGGCGTCACTTAACCCTGGATTTCACCACCATGGCTTTGCGTCCACGCGATGCCGGCTTAACCGGCAACGTCTTCCCATACTCGTTCCACCAGGCCGTTAGCGCTTCCATCGTTGGCCCAAGCCCGCGAGCCTTTTGAGTGATTTGGTACTCCACGCGCGGTGGCACTTCCGCGAAGACTTCGCGCGACACTAGGCCATCTGCTTCCAGTTCACGAAGCTGCGCAGTCAGCATGTGCTGTGTGATGCCTGGTATGGCCTTGCGAAGTTCGCCAAAGCGATACATGCGCTGACTGAGCAGCCACATGATTTCGAGTTTCCACTTGCCAGAGAGCAGCGCGAATGCGCGGCGCATTTCCTCATGCATGTTGATCTCGACATCGCCATTAGTATTCTTTTTCATACTAACCCCAACGATTTCATCCTACTTGTGCGCTCTCATCTAACGGCCAATCCTAGAGGAAAGTTGATGTAAATAACCTCTAGGAACGGCACATGATCGCAAACTATGCGTACTGGATCAGCACGGCGCTGCTGGCGTTGCTCTACTTGACCTCTGCAACGCTGTATATCGTCAAGCGTGAATGGGTTCGTCATAACCTTGCTGGGCTTGGCTACCCTGGCTATCTCGTATCGGTGCTCACTGTTGTAAAAATTCTGGCCGTAGCCGTCATCCTGTCGCGCTTCAGCGTGCCGCTAAGCGACCTTGCCTATGCAGGCATCTTCTACCACTTGCTGCTTGCATTGCTCGCCCATGTCGGCGTTCGCAAGCCAAGCGAAGCCATCCCGGCGTTAGTGGGGCTCGTGCTTTTGACCGTGTCTTTCACTACTCAAAATGCCGCCCGCGGTGTTCCGTCGCCATATGGCGTGATCGCGGCAGCACATCAGGCAACCCTTCATTAAAGGAGCGCGCCATGGGCCGACTCAGTGGAAAAGTAGCTATCGTCACCGGCGCGGGCCGAGGTATCGGTCGCGCCACCGCCAAACTGCTTGCAGCGGAGGGTGCAAAGGTGGCCGTGCTTTCGCTTACGCCTGCCAACGTCGATGCTGTTGTTGCAAACATCAGAGGCGCCGGTGGTGACGCAATCGGTGTCGCCTGCGACATCAGCGATTGGGAGCAAGTGAATGCGGCGGTCGAGAAGGTGGTTGCCACCTATGGCGGCATCGACATTCTCGTAAACAACGCGTTTGATTTCTCCGCACCGTTCTCGTCCATCATGGATTTGACGGTGACGCAGTTGCAGCGCAATTTGGATACGGGGCCGATTGCCTACCTGCGGACCATGCAGCTTTGCTATCCCTATCTGAAGGCCAGCGGGGCAGGACGCGTCATCAATTTTGGTTCAATGGCCGGTGTCCTGGGGCTCGTTGGTTACGGCCCGTACAACATGGCCAAAGAAGCGGTACGCGCGCTTACCCGAACCGCTGCGCGCGAATGGGCTGTAGACAAAATCACGGTGAACAATGTTCTGCCTCTGGCAGAGACGTGGGGCCCGGAGGCCAGCGTACCGCCGCCGAGTAACCCGCTGAGACGCTTCGGAACGCCGGAAGACGATATCGCGCCGGTGGTCCTGTTTCTCGCGAGCAAAGATGCGCAGTTCTTGACGGGTTATAGCCTCACGCCTGACGGCGGCTCGATTATCGATAGCGCGCGCTGAGTAGGTTTCATTAAAAAGGAACGGACGTCATTGGATGAGATTAGCGACGTCCGTTCCGTTCTTCAGTCGCGGCCATATCAGCGATATGCCGGGTAGACGCGGACCGCCCGTTACGCCCCCACGCGTATCCATGGCTGATCGGAGCTTTCGTACCTCATAACGAACCCCGTAACGTGCCCGTTCGCGTCGCGCTGAAACACGTCCCGTTTGTACACGTTGTCAGGTTCAAACAGCATATCGCGTGTTTCCGCCTTCAACTCCAAAAAAGGTCCACCGGGCTTGCCGCCCAGGATGCGATCACCCTCGCGCCGAATCACGTAGGTATTGCCGGCATTTCGATACGTTCCGGCCAACTCGTCGATCTGGCTTGGGGTAAGCGCTATCGGCGGCGGATTGATGCGGATACGGTCGGTATGCACGATCCGAAGCAGCCACTTGCCGTCGATGCGCTGCCAGGTTTCCGTCATGAGCAGATGACTCTTGCTTTCGTCGACGCCGCCAGGGCGTTGTGGCACATCGTCCTGATGAAAGACCTGTGCAGTGTCGCCAATGATCTTTACCTCGTA
>NZ_DATEJY010000263.1:0-10416 GCF_035277725.1 Dyella sp.
ATTTCGATCGCCGGGATGTTGTGCTCCTGCTCGAACTGCTCGATCAGTTGCTGGAATTGTTCCAGTCCGCCCATGGCCAGCGTATCGCTGATGTTCTGCTTGAAGCGCGAGATGCGGCGATCGTTGACGGCTTCCACCGTCGGCAGCTTCATTTCCTCGATCGGCTGGCGCGTGGCGCGCTCGATCGCGCGCAGCATGCCTTTTTCGCGCGGCGTGACGAACAGAATTGCTTCGCCGCTGCGGCCGGCACGACCGGTGCGGCCGATGCGGTGCACATAGCTTTCGGTGTCGTACGGAATGTCGTAGTTCAATACGTGGCTGATGCGTTCCACGTCCAGGCCGCGCGCGGCGACGTCGGTGGCCACGAGAATGTCGAGCTTGCCTTCTTTCAGTTGCTGGATCACGCGCTCGCGCTGCGGTTGCGCGATATCGCCGTTGATGGCGGCGGCGGCCAGACCGCGCGCCTGCAATTTTTCGGCGAGTTCCTCGGTGGCCTGCTTGGTGCGCGCGAAGATAATCATCGCGTCGAACGGTTCGGCTTCCAGGATGCGCGTCATCGCATCCAGCTTGTGCATGCCGCTCACCCACCAGTAGCGCTGGCGGATGTTGGCGGCAGTGGTGGTGGCCGCCTTGATGGTGACTTCCACCGGATTCTTCAGATGCTGTTGCGCGATCTTGCGGATCGGCGGCGGCATGGTGGCGGAGAACAGTGCAACCTGGCGCTCCGGCGGCGTGGCTTGCAGCACTTTCTCGACGTCGTCGATAAAGCCCATGCGCAGCATTTCATCTGCTTCGTCGAGCACGATGAAGCGCAGCTCGGACAGATCGAGCGTGCCTTTTTCAAGGTGATCGATCACACGTCCGGGCGTGCCTACCACGACATGTACGCCGCGCCGCAACGCATGCAATTGAGGGCCGTAGCTTTGTCCGCCGTAGATCGGCAACACCTGGAAACCCGGCATGTGCGCGGCATAGCGCTGGAACGCTTCGGCTACCTGGATGGCCAGTTCACGCGTCGGGGCCAGCACCAATGCCTGCGGCTTGCCCGGGCGCATTTCGATGCGCGAGAGAATCGGCAGTGCGAAGGCAGCCGTCTTGCCGGTACCGGTCTGCGCCTGGCCGAGCACGTCGCGGCCTTCGAGCAGCGGCGGGATGGTTGCGGCCTGGATCGGCGACGGCGCTTCGTATCCCACGTCGGCCAGTGCGCGCAGCACTTCCGGCGTGAGGGCAAGCGCAGAGAAACCAGCGGTGGCCGGAGCAGAGTCGGAAGACGGGGACGACATGGGGGAAACCTCGAGGTGGCACGCGCGGGGCATGCAGGAGAAAGGCCACTATTGTAACAGCCCATGGCGGACATACTCTTGATCGATTGTGTAGTTACCAGGAGCCGTGATGAAGAATCGCCTGAAAGATCGCATGGACTTGGTTAGGGGAGTGTCCTCGGGGATCGCCGGGGCGGCCGGGCCAGGTATGAAGCCGTGGGCGCGGGTCGCAGGCGTGAAGGAAACCGCGGCGTGGCAGGCGTGTTGAACACCATGGCCGCACTGCCGCTGCTGGAAACGCCGCGAGCGCGCATCCGCGTTGCCGAGATCACGGATGCGAGCAAGCTGCTGCGTTATCGCGTGGAAAACCGTGAACATCTCGCGCCGTGGGAGCCGCTGCACGAGACGGCGTTCTACACGCTGGAACACTGCATCCAGTCGATCGGATTGAGCCGGCAGAATGCGGCGCAGGATCGTGGCTACCCCTTGCTGGTGTTCGACCGCCACGAGCATGCGATTCTCGGCAGCTGCAGTTTCTCCAATATCGTGCGCGGCGCATTTCAGGCCTGCCATCTCGGTTATGGCGTGGCCGCGCGCATGCAGGGCCAGGGCTTGATGCGCGAGGTACTGGAGGCGGCCTTTGCCTGGGCGTTCGGCGAATTGAGGCTGCACCGCATCATGGCCAACTACCTGCCGCGCAATGAGCGCAGCGGGAGGTTGCTGGCCTCGCTTGGGTTTGAGAAAGAAGGGTATGCGAAGCGGTATCTGCAGATTGCAGGGGTGTGGGAGGACCACGTGCTGACGGCGTTGATTGCGCCGGATGGGTGATAGCCGCATTCGGTGGCGCGCTAAAGCACAAGCAACCCCACCTCAGCTCCAATGCTCCGGACTTAGGCTCCTTCAGTCGCCGCATAACCCAAACCCGTCATTCCAGCGAAAGCTGGTACGCGGGGAGAGCACATGGATGTGCTCGGCTTTGAGGAGCGAGGAATCCAGCGACTTTTCGGGCTGAAAGGCACTGGATGATTCGCTTCGCTCATCCCTTCGGGGCCGTCCATTCGGACGCTCTCCGCGCTTCGCGCTACGTCCAGCTTTCGCTGGAATGACGAGCAAGGGTTTCCGGCGATTGAAAAACCTTAAGCTCGGAGCATTAGCCCTTAGCCTCCCCTTACTGCCGCAGGGGAGGGAGCTGATCGCGAAAGGAAGGGGGCAGCGTTACGCTTTCGCCGCCGGCCTGCGCCCACGCGACCGCTGGCGCTTGCGATTTCCCATCGCATGCTCGCCAGCCGCATTGCCTTGCTGTGCATGCCCATGCGGACGATGCCCATTGCCACCTTGCCGCGGCGGGCGCTGCTGACGCTGTCCTTGCTTGGGACGCGGTGCATGCGCATCCAGCCGCAGCGGCGTGGAGAGTTCAAAGCCAGGCACTTCGCTGATCGCAATGTCCTGGTTCAACAGTTTGCGGATATCGCGCAGCAGGCCGGATTCTTCGTGGCAAACCAGCGACAGCGCAATGCCACTGGCGCCGGCGCGGCCGGTGCGGCCGATGCGGTGCACGTAGTCTTCCGCCACCATCGGCAAGTCGTAGTTGATCACGATGGGCAACTGGTCGATATCGATGCCGCGTGCGGCGATATCCGTCGCCACCAACACGGTGATGCGGCCGTTCTTGAAATCGGCCAGTGCTTTCGTGCGATTGTTCTGGCTCTTGTTGCCGTGAATGGCCGCGGCGCGCAAACCAGATTGCTCCAGGTAGCGCACCAGCTTGTCGGCGCCATGCTTGGTGCGGCTGAACACCAGTGTCTGGCGGCGGCTGTCCTGGCTGAGTACGTGCAGCAGCAGATCGCGCTTGCGCGTGCCATCGACCGGATGCACCTGATGGCTCACGGTGGTGGCCACGCTGTTGGCGGGCGTCACCGACACTTCGTGCGGCGACTGCATGAACTGCATCGCCAGCGCCTTGATCTCCGGCGCGAAGGTGGCGGAGAACAGCAGCGTCTGACGCTGCTTCGGCAGCGCGCCGATGATCCGCTTGAGCGACGGCAGAAAGCCCATGTCGAGCATGCGGTCGGCTTCGTCCAGCACCAGCACTTCCACGCCGGAGAGATCGATCGTGCGCTGTTGCATGTGATCCACCAGCCGGCCCGGCGTGGCGATGACGATATCGGTACCGCGACGCAGCGCCTGTACCTGCGGGCCCATGCTCACGCCGCCGAAGATCACCGCGCTGCTGACGCGCAGGTGCTTGCCATAAGCGCGCACGTTGTCGTTGATCTGCGCGGCGAGTTCGCGCGTGGGCGTCAGCACCAGTGCACGTGGACGCTTCTTGCTGGCAGGTTCGGTCGTGGACAAATGCTGCAGCAAGGGCAGCGAGAAGGCGGCGGTCTTGCCGGTGCCGGTCTGTGCGGCGGCCAGCAGGTCGTGGCCTTCCAGCACCACCGGAATGGCGCCGGCCTGGATCGGGGTGGGTTCGGCGTAGCCTTGTTCGGCAAGCGCGCGCAGTAACGCAGGGGCAAGGCCCAGCGATTCGAAAGACATGATTAGCTCCTGTTGCAACCCGGAGCCTTCGTCTAGAACCGCGTTGCCGTATATGGGATGTGGGAGGAATGCGACGCTGGAAAGCGGGCGATTTCGAATGCGCATTATACATGAAGGCCGCTGCGGCATCGTGGTAGCCTCGCGCAGCCGTCTATCGGGAGTGTTGCATGTCCGTCCTGTCTGCCCTTCGCGAGTTGAATCACGAGCAGCGGCATACCGTGCTGGCGAGCTTTCTGGGCTGGACGCTGGACGCGTTCGACTATTTTCTCTTCACCTTCGTGATCGTCGGTATCGCGAACGAATTTCACGTGGATCGCACCGAGGTGACGCTGGGCGTGTTCCTGACCCTGGCGGCGCGTCCCGTCGGCGCTTTGCTATTTGGACGCCTGGCGGATCGCTTCGGCCGCCGGCCGGTGTTGATGGTCGACGTATTGCTGTTTTCGGTGTTCGAACTGGCGACGGCGTTTTCCACGTCGATGACGATGTTGCTGGCGTTGCGCTTCTTGTTCGGCGTGGCGATGGGTGGCGAGTGGGGCATCGGCGCGTCGCTGGCGATGGAGTCGATCCCGGCGAAGTCGCGCGGCCTGGTGTCGGGCTTGCTGCAGAGTGGCTATCCGTGCGGGTTTTTCCTCGGCGCATTGGCGAACTGGTTGTTGATCGATCACATCGGTTGGCGTGGCCTGTTTGTCGTCGGCACCGTTCCAGCGTTGCTGGTGCTCTATATCCGGCGCAAAGTGCCCGAATCGCCGGCGTGGGAAGCGAGCCAGGCGGTGCACGGCCAGCGCAGTCTCGCTGAGGCAATGCGTGGCCATTGGAAGCTGGCGATTTATTTGATGTGCCTGATGGCGGCATTCAACATGTTCAGCCATGGCTCGCAGGACATGTATCACACGTTCGAAGAAGTGAATCTGCATTTGCCGACCGGATCGAGCGCGGCGTTTCTGTTGGTGGCCCTGCTCAATCTCGGCGCGTTGGTGGGCGGCATCTTCTTCGGCGGATGGTCGGAAAAAGTGGGGCGGCGCCGCGCCATGATCGTGTCCGCCTTGCTGGCCATTCCGGTGATTCCGTTGTGGACCTACGGCGGTTCCCTGTTGCTGCTGGGCTTGGGTGCGTTCCTGATCCAGGTGATGGTGCAGGGCGCCTGGGGCGTGGTGCCAACGCATCTGAACGAGCTGTCGCCCGATGCCGTGCGCGGCACCCTGCCGGGCTTTGCCTATCAGATGGGCAACCTGATCGCCGCCGGCACCGCCACCGCGCAATCCTGGCTGGCGGCGCAAGGGGCGGGGCTGCCGCTGGTGATGTCGCTGTGGATTGCGGCGGTGGCCGTGCTGCTGGCGCTGCTGCTATGGCTGGGGCCGGAGGCGCGCGGCGTAAAGTTCGGTAGCTGATAGAATCGTCGTCTTTGGTTCACCTAAGAGACAAGCAATGAAGGCTGGCAAGGACAAGGTCATCGCGTTCCACTACACGCTTACCGTGGACGGCGAGAAGGTTGAAAGCTCGCACGACGGCGGCGAGCCGTTGTGGATTTTGCTGGGCCACGGCCAGCTGATCCCGGGCCTGGAAAAGGCGTTGGAAGAGCATGGCGCCGGCGACACGCTGCAGGTGGAAATTCCGCCCGCCGACGGTTACGGCGAGCGCCAGGAAGGCCAGATCCAGCGCGTGCCGAAGAAGTACTTCCAGCAGGGCAACCGCCTGAAGCCGGGCATGGTGACGGTGCTGTCGCTCAAGCAGGGCGGCCAGCGCGCGGTGACGGTGCACAAGGTAGGCATGAGCACCATCGACGTGGATATGAATCATCCGATGGCCGGCAAGACGCTGAACTTCGACGTTGCGATTCAGGAAGTGCGCGAGGCGACCGAGGAAGAGATTCAGCACGGGCATGCGCATCCGCCGGGTGCCGAGGCGCATTGAGCGACGCCATCATTGGGTTATGCAAAACAACGGCGCCTTTCGGCGCCGTTGTTGTATTCACGGCACAACCATTCAAACCAGGCTGATCTGCACATCCACATTGCCGCGCGTCGCATGCGAATACGGGCAGATATCACGATGCGCAATGTCGACCAGTTCCTGCGCCACGGCGCGATCGATGCCCGGCAGGCTCACTTCCAGCTTCACCTGGATGGCGAAACCGGTGGGTTCGCGCGGACCGATGCCGACGTGGCCGGTCACCGATGCTTCCTTCAGCGCGACCTTCTTTTCGCGTGCGACGTAACGCACGGCACCTTCAAAGCAAGCGGAATAACCGGCGGCGAACAGCTGTTCCGGGTTGCTGCCGTGGCCGCCCGGGCCGCCGAGTTCCTTCGGCACTTTCAGATCGAAATCCAGCACGCCGTCGCTGCTGTGGATATGGCCTTCGCGACCGCCCTTGGCGGTAGCGGTAGCGGTGTAGAGAACTTTGGTCGGGTTGCTCATGGCGTTTACTCTCCGGGTCAATGTGAGGTGGGGTCGGTGGGGGAGGCGAGTTGCGTCGCCAGCTTTTTCAACTCATCGCGCAGATGCGTGAATGCATCCACGGACATGCAAAGTTTTTCGGCCAGGCAGCGCGGCACCTCGGCCGCGCGCTCGCGCAGCTTGCTGCCGGTTTCGGTCAGGCTGATTTCCACTTCGCGCTCGTCGCTTTGACGGCGGCGACGGCCGACCAGACCGGCTTGCTGCAGCCGCTTCAACAGCGGGGTGAGCGTGCCGGAATCCAGTTGCAGCCGCTCGCCCAGCTCGCTCACGGTGAGTCCGTCCCGTTCCCACAGCACCAGCATCACCAGGTATTGCGGATAGGTGAGCTCCAATGCGTCGAGCAAGGGACGGTAGGCCGCCGTCATGCGACGCGATGCGGCATACAGCGCGAAGCACAGCTGTTCGTCCAGGAGCAGGGAGGGGGTGAGGGATTTCTTCATGGAGCGAAATTTAGCATCAAATTTAATTGTGCACAATATAATTTTCGTGAAGGCAGAAAAAACGTGAACCTTGTAGGTCGGCGATGAGGCGTAGTCGAAGCCCCGACGCCGGAATGCCCATGGCGAGGTCGGGGTTCGGCTGCGCCTCACCGCCAACCTGTGGCGCCCGTCAGTCGAGCAAACGCTTCCCGTACTCGAAGTGATCGCGCCAATACGGCCCATCGATATCGTCGAGCCGTACCGTGCCGCCGCTATTGGGCGCATGCACGAAGCGGCCTTTGCCGACGTAGACGCCAACATGGCTGATGCCGCCGCTGCTACCGAAAAACACCAGGTCGCCGCTTACCAGGTCGTCCATCCGCTTGATCTTCGCGCCGCTCACCGAGGCCATGTCGCGCGAGCTGTGCGGAAGATCGATATTGGCGGCATTGCGATAGATGTATTCCACCAGGCCGCTGCAATCAAAGCCGCCGGTGGGTGTGTTGCCGCCCCAGCGATAGGGCGTGCCGACCAGTGCCATGGCACGGAACAGCACGTCGTTGGCGGTGCCGACGGCATTTTCCGGTGCGCGTGCCGGTTCGTTGGCAAGGGCGGAGGCCGAGGGCTTGAAGGTGGCTTCACGCCGCGGGGAGCTGGCGCAGGCGGCGAGCAGCAGCAAGGCGCCCACCAGCGCGCCCAGGCGCAGGGCGCGGGCGAGCGCTCGGTGTTTGTCCTTATCCCCTGTGATGGCCAAATCCATCTGCAAACCTCGGCGTTGGTGCTGCGCCGAGGTTATAGCAAATCAAAGAGTTGCGGGGAAGTTCTCAGGAATTGGGGGAGCTTGGCTGGCCGGGAGGCGGAGGTATCGGCGCACCCGGCGGCGGTGGCACCTCGCCGCGCGGGCCGGGCGGATGCGGCGGCAGCAGAGCAAGGCTGAAAAGCACCGGCACCTTGATCCATGCGTCGGCTGCCTTGCTGTTTTCCTGCTTCGGCGGGTAATGCCAGGTGATGGCGGCGTCGCTGGCGGCCTTGGTCAACTCGGGTGAAGCCTTGTTGTCCGCGTCGGCTTCGACTTTGTGCGCGGAACCGTCGGTGCCCACCAGCACCTTGAGCAGCACCACGCCTTGTTCGTGGTTCTTGCTGGCGCATGCGCATGGCGGTGCGAAAGCGGGACCGTGATGCATGTCCGGGCCGCCATCGCCGTCCACGGGCGCTGCATCCGGTGGCGTCTGCGCCAACACTGCCGTGCTGGCGAAGAGCGTCATCAGCATCAGCCAGCCGAGCCGGCGGGGTGGGGCCTTAAAGGAATAACGGCCAATCATGATGAGGTTCCTCAGGTGGGTTGGCTCGATGAGCCGGGGATCAATGACGCTCGCACACGCCGCTGCGGGCACGAGCACGTCGCGCTGCGATGCATCGCGATAGGTGTTGCGGTGGTCTCCGGTAAAAAGCTAGCCGTGTGCGCCAAAGAGCAACAAGAGCAGCAGAGGGCCAATCACTTTGACGGCACGTCGACGTCTTGCTGCTGCAGGGTTTTGCCGGTGATATCCCAGGCGCGCAGCCGGTAATGGCCGGGGTAGAGATAAAGCGTGTTATGCGAGTGGGTGTTGCGCAGGAAGGTGTAGCGATCGGCCGGCGTGGCGTTGTCGGGCTCGCCGGGGTAATCGGCTTCGACCACGCAGGGAATTTGGCCGGCGCACAGCTCTGCACTAACCGGGTAAGGCAGACGCCTGCCACCCAGCGTCAGCCATGATGGCCGATGGTCGGGATCGAACGGTGGACGCGGCAGGATGACTTCGCGGCGCAATACGTCGCTCTTCATGATGCCGTTGACGTCCAGATCGCTGTCGAACGCGGGCGGCAGTATCACCGTGACATCGTGCTGCTTGGCATCGGAACTCCAGATCGTATCGCTGCCGCGCTGGCGCAGGACGTACGGCACCGGGAACGTGAAGTGGCTGGCGATGGTGTTGTAGAAGCCGAAATCGAGACCGCCGATGGCGACATCGCGAAATTGGCTTTGATCCACGCTGAGCGGGTCGTAGTCGGTGAGGCGTTTCAGTTGCATCGCCATCGGTTCGATATTGCCGCCCAGATTGCCTGCGGCTTTGTCGATGTGCGAGTAGCCGGCGTGCACGAACAGCTTGGCCTGAGGATCCTTGGCGAATACTTTTTCGTAGAGCGTCCGGGCCTGCTCCGTATCGCGATCGGCCAGCGATGCATCTTCCGGATCGTAGGCAACGATGGTGTAGCCAAGCCGGATCGCCTGGCGCACGACCTCGCCATACAGCGGTTCGAGCAGGTACTCGCTGCCGGACGTTTCCGTGACATACCCGCGGCGCATCAGGTCGGCGTCCTTGGCGCTCAGTGCCTCCACGGCAAAGTACTGGAAGCCTAGTGCACGCAAGCGTGGCAGAAGGGCCAGCGTCAGTTCGCGGGTATGGGCATCGTGATGCGCTTCGTTGATCAGCACGATGCGCCGATGGGCGGCGAGTTCGGCCACGGCATCTGCAGCGTCGACGGCCTGCCACTGGTCCGACTGGGGCAGCAGTGTGGAGCGAGGCGGCGAGATGCGGTTGTCGAACGGGAAGGTCATCATGGCCTGGTTATAGAGGCCCAGTTCGCTGTCCACGGTGGCCAGCAGTTGCTGCGCGAGGGTTTTGTCGTCCCCGCTCAGCAAGGGCATCACCGAGGTCAAGTACTCATGGCGCGCCAAGCCATTCGGGGCACTGCCGAACCGGCTCAGCAATTGTCCGGCGGAAGGCGCGGACGGCTGCCCGTGCGCGCTGATCGAGGCCACCAGCACGGTCGTGCAAAGCAGGCACATCACGGTCGTCAGACGCATCGGCATGGGGATGATGTCGTGGTCGCGATACCAGCCTGCGCCCGCGACCCAGTGCCGCGCAAGTACCAATTTGGCTTGGCTACAATGGTCGGATGAATGCTTCCCGTAGTGACGTAGTGATCCTTGGTGGCGGTGTCATCGGCCTGGCTTCGGCGTTGCACTTGCTCAAAGGCGGTGCCCGGGTGCGCGTGTTGGAACAGGGCACGCCCGGCTGCGGCGCCTCGCATGGCAACTGCGGCACGCTTACCCCCAGCCACGCGGCGCCGTTGACCATGCCAGGCACGCTGGGCGTGGCCTTGCGCTCGGTGCTTCGCGCCGATGCGCCGCTCTATCTCAATCCTCGTCTGGATGGCCCGCGTCTGCGCTGGTTGATGGGCTTTGCGCGGCGTTGCACGTGGCGGGATTTTGAGCATGCGGCGAAAGCGCGGGGTGCGATTCTGCAACGCTCGTGCCGGCTCATTGCCGAGCTGGTCAGCACGGAAAAGCTGGATTGCGAGTTCGTGGAAGAAGGACTGCTATACGTCTATCGCCGTACCGAACAGATGGCTGACGACGAGCATCACCATGCCCAACTGCTCGATCGCCTGGGCATTCCGGTGCAGCGGCTGCGCGGCGATGAGGTGGAAGCGATGGAGCCGGCGCTCAAGCCGGGCGTGCTGGGCGGCTTGTTTCATCCTGGTGATGCGCGCCTGCGGCCGGATCGCTATGCCGCCGAACTGGCCCGGCTGGTGCGCGAGCATGGCGGCATGATCGAGACCGGCGCGAAGGTCGAGCGAATCGCTACCAACGATCGAAGCATTACCAGCGTGGCGACGACGCTCGGTGATTTCACGGCCGATCGCGTGGTGCTCGCGCTGGGCGCCTGGTCGCCATTGCTCGGCAAGCAGCTTGGCTTGCG
>NZ_DATEJY010000264.1:0-55269 GCF_035277725.1 Dyella sp.
GCCAATCCCGCTGTTTCTGTGCGCAAAATCCGCGGCCCCAGGCGCAGCCCCTGAAAACCCGCCTCGCGCAACACCGCTACGTCGCGGTCGCCCAACCCGCCTTCCGGCCCCACCACCAAGTGGCCGCCGGCGTCTCCGAAGGGCACCTCGCGTGCCCGCAAGGTGCCTTCCGGAAGCAAGGCCAGGCGTTGGGCATTGTTCCCGTCCAGGCTTTCCAGCCAGCTTTGCAACGCTTGCGCAGGTGCCACTTCGGGAACGCGCACCCGCCCGCTTTGCTCGCACGCGCTGGCAGCGACCGCACGCCAATGCTGCAGGCGTTTTTCCGCACGTGCGGCATCCAGTTTCACCTCGGAGCGCTCGGTGAACAGCGGCACGATGCGTGCTACGCCCAGTTCGGTGGCTTTCTGCACGATCAGATCCATCTTCTCTCCGCGCGCAACACCTTGCGCCAGGGTGAGCCGCAGCGGCGATTCGTTCGCAATTTCTTCGCGGCTGTCGATGCGCACGATGACGTCGCGCTTGCCAACACTGACCAGTGTGGCCACGTAGTCGAAACCGTCTCCATTGAAGACTGTCAGCGCGTCCCCCGTGCTCATGCGCAACACGCGCGCGACGTGCTCGGCGGCTTGCGCGGGCAGGGCGAGTTCGGCGGCGAGTGCCAGTGGCTGTTCAATGTGGATGCGGGTGGTGCGCATAAGCTTTCGATCGTTGCGAAGTGAATGAGCATAGCGCTTGCCGCGCTGCTGTTCAGCCATCTGAATGGTGGAATGTTCACCGGCTCTTGCGATGAACCGAACCTGGTAGCAGCATGGACTTACCCCTGCAAAAGCTCGCGTTTTCCCCCAAATGGCGAGCATGGAGGTTCCTATGATCAAGCTGATGTTTTCCGCCGCTTTGCTGGCCGCCACGACCGCCGCTCTCGCCGCACCCCAGGACGCCCCTTTGTCCAATCAGCCGCAGGCCAATGCGCCATCTGCCACGACAACACCTGCCAAACGCTCGCCGCTCAAGCCGGGTGATCGGCAATGTATCCGTGATACCGGTAGCCTGATTCCGGCCAAGAAAGGCGAGTGTCTGCCAGTCGCAGGCCGCTCCTATAGCAAGCAGGATATCGACACGACGGGTGAAACCACACTGGGGCCGGCGTTGGAGAAGCTGGATCCCGCCATCACGACACGCGGTTACGGCGGCCACTGATTTGCGAGCTTGGGAGGTTGGGGTGCGAGCCCCAACATCTCGATCTTGCACGCATGGCGATGTTGGGGTTCGCACCCCAACCTACTTCGTAGCGCGTGCAATACCCGCGCTCGCCACGTCGACCAAATGATCGATCTCGCCTTCAGTCACCACATAAGGCGGCATGAAGTAGATGACGTTGCCCAATGGCCGCAGCAGCGCGCCATGCTCCAGCCCGTGCAAATAAACCCGCAAACCGCGCCGTTCCTCCGCAGCAAACGCGGTTCGCGTCGCTTTGTCGGCAACCAGTTCCACCGCCGCGATCATGCCGTGTTGCCGCACGTCGGCCACGTTGGGATGCTCGCGCAGCGGTGAAAGCCGCGCGGCGAGGTGTGATGCCAATACACGATTGCGTTCCAACACCGGTTCATCGCGAAAGATGTTCAAGGTTTCCACCGCAGCACGGCAGGCCAGCGGATTGCCGGTATAACTGTGCGAATGCAAAAACGCTTTGCCTGCGTTGTATTCGGCATAGAACGCTTCATACACGTGCTGCGTGGTCAGTACGGCGGAGAGCGGCAAGGTGCCGCCGGTCAGCCCTTTGGAGAGACACATGAAATCCGGCGCGATATGCGCTTGTTCGCACGCGAACAGCGTGCCGGTGCGCCCAAAGCCGACGGCGATCTCGTCCGCGATCAAATGCACGTTGTACTGGTTGCAGAGCGCGCGCAAGCCGGTGAGATAACTCGGATGATACATGCGCATGCCGCCAGCACATTGCACCAGTGGCTCCACGATGACGGCGCAGGTTTCGTGCGCGTGGCGTTCCAGCAGTAGGCGCATCGCTTCCAGGCGACGGGTGGCAACGTGCTCGGGTGATTCATCCGGTTCGCCTTCGTAAGCATCCGGCGAGGGAGCAAGAACAGGTGTGAGCAACAGCGGCGCGTACGTCTTGCGATAGAGCGCCACGTCGCTCACCGATAGCGCACCGAGCGTTTCGCCGTGATAGCTGCCGGTCAACGCGATAAAGCGTGTCTTCTCACCATGCCCCTGGTTGAGCCAGTAATGAAAACTCATCTTCAGCGCCACTTCGACGGCAGCCGAACCGTTGTCGGCGAAGAAGACTTTCTCCAATCCCTGCGGTGTGATGGCCACCAGCCGTTCGGCCAGTTCAATCGCCACCGGATGGGTAAAGCCGGCAAAAATCACATGCTCCAGCGTCTTCGCCTGTTCGGCCAGCGACGCGGCGATGCGTGGATTGGCGTGGCCGAACAGATTCGTCCACCAGGAGCTGATGCCATCCAGATAGCGGCGTCCGTTCGCATCGATCAGCCAGGCGCCTTCACCACGCACGATCGGCACCATCGGTACGTGCTGGTGATCGTGCATCTGGGTGCAGGGATGCCAGATATGGCGGAGATCGCGCTGGGCGAGGGCGGCGTTGGCGTCGGCGTGCTGAGTCATCCGGCTATGATCGGGGCAGTTGGTGTGCCGCTCAAGCACAGATGGGTCGATCGATGAAGCGTTGGTTGGTGGGTTTGGTCGTGGGCGTACTCGCCCTTGCGATATGGGTTTGGTTTCTGCCGGCGAGCTGGGCCGTGCCCTGGCTTGAGGCGCAACGGCGCGGATTGCGCCTGGACGATGTCAGCGGAACGCTGTGGCAGGGGCGGGCAGGGCAGGTGTCGCTCGCCAATGGCACCCAGCTTGGCAGCCTTGACTGGACGCTCTCGCATCGTGCCTTGCTCGGCGATATCCGCATGGGGCTCGATCTGCGCCAGCCGCAGCTGCAACTACAGGCGCAAGTGCATCGCGTGTCCCCCACGCAGATTGAACTGCATGGCGTCAGCTTGCATATGAACATGGCGCTGCTTGGCCCGCAGTCGTGGTTGCGCGGGCAGCCACAAGGGCAACTGGATCTGCAGGTGCCACAGGCGCAACTGCAAAGCAATTGGCCGATGCAGCTCGACGCCACCGGCACCTGGTCGAACGCGGTCGTGCGTACGCCGCAGGGCGAGGTGCCTCTGGGTGCGCTTTCGCTGGCGGTCACCGGGGAGTCGGGCGTTATCCAGGGCACGCTGAATGACGATGGCCAAGGACCTTTGCAGACGGCTGGACGGCTATCTCTCAGCCCGTTGGGCTGGGATCTGCAACTGCGGCTTATTCCTCGCAGCGATAATCCGGCTTTGGTGAGTTGGTTGCGCAGTCTGGGCCCACTCAAGGCGGACGGCACGCTCGAACTCCGCTATCGTGGCGGTTTGGCTCAGTGGAACTCTGCGGCAAAGCGATGATGAGTGAACAGCGATGGGAGGCGGCACTGAATGCCGCGCGTGAAGCGGCGGATGCGGCAGCTGACGTGATCCGGCACTACTGGCGCCGCGGCGTCGAAGTGGAAATCAAATCCGACGCCACGCCCGTGACGATCGCCGACCGCGAAGCCGAGCAGGCCATTCGCGCCATTCTCGCGCCGGCGTTGCCGGGCGCAGCGATCTATGGCGAAGAGTTCGGCCTGGACCATGACGGCACCGAATTGCTTTGGCTGGTCGATCCACTCGACGGCACCAAAAGCTTCGTGCGCCGCACACCGTTTTTCTCCACGCAGATTGCGCTGATGCATCGCGGTGAACTGGTGCTCGGCGTGTCGAGCGCGCCGGTGTATGGCGAAGCGATGTGGGCCAGCCGCGGTGGCGGCACCTGGTTCAATGGCGAACGCGTACAGGTGGCGGCCACCACCGATATGACACAAGCATCGATCTCCACCGGCAACGTCAAGACACTTACCGGCGATGCGCGCTGGCAGGTGCTGGGTCAGATGATCCGCGACAGCAATCGCATCCGCGGTTATGGCGATTTCTGCCATTATCACTTGCTGGCGCGCGGTGGGTTGGATCTGGTGATCGAGTCCGACGTCAACATTCTCGACGTCGCCGCGCTGGCGGTGATCGTGCGCGAAGCCGGTGGCGTGTTCACCGATCTGGAAGGCAAGCCGTTGAATCTGGAGACGCGCAGCGTATTGGCCGGAACGCCGGCCATGCATGCGCAGGCGCTCGCGCGCCTAGCGCTTCCGGCCTGAGGGAGCGGCAACAAAAGCCGGTTACAATCCCCGCCATGCCACCTCGCTACCCCATCATCCACGCGACACGCGACTCGGACACCAGCCGTTTCTTGCATGCGGAGCAGGTGGACCTGGAATTCTCCAACGGCGAACAGCGCACCTACGAGCGACTCAAGGGCCACGGCCTCGGCGCGGTGATCATCGTGCCCATGCTGGACGATGAAACGGTGCTGCTGATCCGCGAATACGGCGTCGGCGTGGATCGCTACGAACTCGGTCTGCCGAAAGGCCGCCTGGATCAGGACGAAACGGTTGAGCAAGGCGCCGATCGCGAGCTGAAGGAAGAAGTGGGCTACGGCGCGCGCAAGCTCAAGATTCTGCACAACCTGTCACTGTCGCCGGCGTACATGACGCACATGGCGCACGTGGTGCTGGCGCAGGATCTGTATCCGGAACGCTTGCAGGGCGATGAGCCCGAGCCGCTCGAAGTAGTGCCGTGGAAACTCGCTGAATTACATACCTTGGTCTCGCGTGACGACGTCACCGAAGGCCGCTCCATCGCCGCGCTGTTCCTGGCGCGCGAATACCTTGCCGGACGCCTGCAACGCACGTGAGCGAACTCCCTGATTTCCCATTACTGCTCGACATCGGCTTGCTGGCACGTCGCGCCGGCGAAGCCATCATGGACGTCTACCGCCAAGACTTCGACGTCGAAATAAAAGCCGATTTCTCGCCGCTCACCGCGGCAGACCTGGCCGCTCAGAAAGTCATCGCCGCCGGCTTGGCGGAACTTGATCCGCCACTGCCCGTGGTTTCGGAAGAAGCGAGCCAGCTGCCATGGGAGCAGCGGCGCGAATGGTCGCGCTACTGGCTGGTCGATCCGCTCGACGGCACGCGCGAATTCGTGAAACGCAATGGCGAATTCACCGTCAACATCGCCTTGATCGATCACGGCAAGCCGGTGCTTGGCGTTGTGCTGGCACCGGTCACGGAAGAATTGTTCGCCGCCGCACGTGGGCATGGCGCATGGTGGCAGGTACAGCGCGATGCCGATTGGGAGCGCATTTCCACGCGCACGCTGGCCAATCCACCGGTGGCTGCCGGTAGCCGTTCGCATGGCGGTTCGTCGGAAGCGACCTTGCGCCGCCTGCTCGGTGAGGAATACCAGTTGCATGCGCTGGGCTCCTCGCTGAAGTTCTGCCTGATCGCGCGCGGCTCCGCGGACGTCTACCTGCGCCGCGGCCCGACCAGCGAATGGGATACGGCGGCCGCGCAATGCGTGCTGGAAGAAGCCGGCGGCGCCGTGCTCGATCTCAACGGCAAGCCGCTGCACTATAACCGTGGCGAATCGCTGATCAATCCGGAATTCCTCGCCGTGGGCGATGCGGGTATCGATTGGTCCGCGCGCCTGCATGACGCCGGATTGCCGTGAGCACGGCCACGCGCCACAGCTTGGCCGATCTGCTTGCCATCATGGCGCGCCTGCGCGACCCCGAACGGGGTTGTCCGTGGGACCTGCAGCAGGATTTCAGCACCATCGCGCCCTATACCATCGAAGAAGCCTACGAAGTCGCCGACGCCATCGATCGCCAGGATTGGCACGAACTGCGCGATGAATTGGGCGATTTGCTGCTGCAAGTGGTGTTCCACGCGCAGATGGCGCAAGAGCAAGGCTTGTTCGATTTCGACGACGTGACGCATGCGATCAGCGAAAAAATGCTGCGCCGGCATCCGCATGTGTTTGGTGACGTCAGCTATGCGGATGTCGAAGAGCAGAAGCGGGCCTGGGAAGAGATCAAGCACGCCGAGCGCGCTGCGAAAGGTGCGCCGCCTGACGATAGCGTGCTGGCCGGTGTCTCGCGCGGCCAACCCGAATGGCAGCGCGCGCTGAAACTGCAACAGCGCGTTGCCACGGTCGGCTTCGACTGGCCGGATCATCAACCGGTGATCGGCAAGCTGCACGAGGAATTGGCCGAAGTGGCCGCCGAGTTCGAAGCCGGCGCTGACCCGGCGCGGCTGGAAGATGAGATCGGCGATGTACTGTTCGTCGCCGTAAACCTGGCGCGCCACGCCAAGGTGGATTTTGCGCGCGCCCTGAAGCACGCCAATGCCAAGTTCGAACGGCGTTTCCGGCGCATGGAGCAGCTGGCGGCGGCTGCAGGGAAGCCGCTGGCCTCGCAAGGGCTGGCGGAGCAGGAAGCGCTTTGGCAGCAGGCCAAGGCGGAAGAACGGTAGGTTGGGTCAGCCCCGGCGCGCTCACTCAGCTCACAGGTTGGGGTGAGGCGTAGCCCAACCCCAACATGGCCTCCAGCGTTCGGGATGTCGGGATTCGCGTTCCGCGCACCCAACCTACGCCGCCAGCAGTCGCGCAGGCTGGGATGAAATCCCCGCATCGCCATGCCAATCATGCTGGGGTTCCATCCCGGCCTACGTGTCTCGGTCGGCATGGCTTGAATAGACCGGAACATCCCTAATGGCACTCTCTTATGCCATCCATCGTCCGGATACTGCGGAAGACCTTTGTACCGTCGTCCCGCCGAAAGCCGGGGGCGGATGCTCAGTCGGTGCCATTGGGAATAGCAACCCGTTGGCGGCAGCATTCAACCTTTTGCATCCGCCGCGCATCTGAAACATTCGAACCTAGCCGGAGATTTCCCATGCGTTACTTGCTCGCCTTGCTTGCTCTGATGCCGCTGGCGGCGACCGCCACCGACTGCCGCTACACCGCCCCGCGCAATCTTCACGATGACTTGAGCGGCGTGCACCGCGTGCAGATCGAATTGCACAGCCATGACCTGCACCTGGCCGGCAGCAATGGCGCCAGCGGCTTGCAGATCAATGGCCGCGCTTGCGCATCCTCGCAGTCCGCCCTGGACAACCTGCAGGTGACCTCGCACCGCGAAGGCGATCAGCTCATCATCGATGTCGGCACGGACCACTCGTTCAACATCGGCATCTTCGGCAGTTCCTACGCCTATCTCGATTTGCAGGCGCAACTGCCGGCCAATATGCCGGTCAGCATCAACTCCGGTTCGGGCGACGTCTATGCGGGTGGACTGGCGCAACTCGATACGCACACCGGTTCGGGCGATCTGCACATCGACCACATTGCCGGCGAAGTCTCCGTCACCAGTGGCTCGGGCGATGTCGAGCTTTCCGATATCGGCAGCCTGCGCGTGGGCTCCATGGGGTCAGGTGACATCAAGGCGCGCAACGTGCGTCAAGGCGTGAACGTCGGCAATGTCGGCTCGGGCGATATCACGCTGGAACACGTGGGTGGCAGCGTCTACGTCGGCACGATCGGTTCGGGCGATGTGGTGGTGAAGGACGTGCATGGCGATTTCACCGTCGGCGCGAAGGGCAGCGGCGATGTCACGCACTCCGACGTGATGGGCAAGGTCAGCGTGCCGCGCGAGGATTGATTCAGGCCTGCAAGCGCATCACCAGGTAAACCAGCACGGCACAAACCAACAGAAAGGGTACGGATACCTCATGAAACAGCCGCATGCCATGCGGCTGTTTTGCCAGGCGCAAGGCGATCAGATTCGCCAGCGACCCGATCACCACGCCAAAGCCGCCCACGTTCACGGCAATGGCCAATGCCATCGCATCCTGGGCGCGATTGAGCAGCAATACGGTGGCCGGCACGTTGCTGATCAGCTGTGAGCTCACGATGCCGCTGAGATAAAGCGCCAGTGGCTGCTTGAAATCGATCTTGCCCAGCGCGTGATCCACCACCGGCAACGCGGCGAAATGGCCAAGGCCGAGAAAGATCATGGCGAAGGTCGCCATCAGCAGCCAGTCGATGCAGGCGAGCGTGCGCCAGGAAAACAGCGCAAAAGGAACCGCCAGCAGCAGCGCGCCCAGCGGTGCGTGGCCGCTTTGCATCATCAGCACCATCATGCTGAGCGCGACGATGGACAGCACTGCCAACGACAGCGATACCGGATGGCCATCGAGCTTGTCGGCTTGAAGTTCCACGCGTTCTTTCGGCAACCAGAACCACGTCACCATCGCAACCAGCACGAACATGACGGCAGCCGTCGGCAGCATGTGCACGATGAACTGCAAGAGCGGAATCTGCGCGTGCTGCCAGATCAATAGATTTTGCGGATTACCGATCGGGCTGAGGGTAGAACCTGCGTTGACCGCCAGCGCTTCCAGCACGACCATGCGCAGCACCGGCAGATTGGACAGGCTGCCGATGGCGAGCGTCAGCGGCACCATCAGGAACAGGCTGACGTCGTTGGTCAGCACCATCGACAACACGGCCGTCATGCTCACCAGCAGCAAACCCACGCCACGTAGCGAGTGCACATGTGCGACCAGCATGCCGGCCGCACGCTGTACCAGCCCGCTGTCGCGGATACCCTGGATGGAAATCATCAAGCCCAGCAAACCGCAAAGCGTGGGCCATTGCAGCCAGCCCTGGTAGCGCGACCACGGCTGTGGATCGACACAGGCCAATACCACCGTCAGCACGGTGAACAGCATCAACAGGAATTCGTGCTTGAGGCGCTGGAGCCAGCCGTGTTTGCTCACCACTCCGTCAACCCTTCCAGCTCATATAACTTTTTCCAGCTCGGGCGTGCACGCACCAGGTCCGCCAGCCGCTTCACCGCCGGCCATTCGGTCGCCGGACGCGGCATGTTGCGCGACCATCGCATCAGCATGGTGAGCATCAGATCAACGCCGGAGCATTCCTGGCCGAGCAAGTACGGCCCATGCGCAGCAAGTTGCGCATCGATGCGCTCCCACAGGCTTTCGATCTTGCGCTGCACGGTGGCGCGGATGTCCGGCGGCGATTCCTCATGGCCAAGTTCTTGCGGATAGAACCACAGCCGATACGTGGACATCAGCGAGTTGCTGAGAAACACCATCCACTGCAGCCATGCCTCGCGTTCCGGCGTGCCCGGCGCGGGAATCAGCTTCGCTTCGGGATGGCGCTCGGCCAGGATGGTGAGCAGCGCGCCCGATTCATAGACCGCACGCCCGTCGATGATCAGCGTAGGTACCTTGCCGCCGGGATTGAGCTTCAGGTATTCATCGGTGAATTGCTCACGTTTCTCGATGTCCACCGACTTCAGCTGATATGGCGCACCGATTTCCAGCAGCGCCAGATGCACGACCATGCTTGCGGTGCCGGGGGAGTAGTAGAGGGTGTACATGCGCAATCCTGGGCCATGAGGAACGCGCATCGTATCGCACGCGCCTCGCAGGTTGGGGTGAAGCGCAACCGAACCCCAGCATGGCCTGCAGGCATCCGGGGATGGTGGGGTTCGCGTTCCGCTCCCCCCAACCGGCTTACTCCGCGCGCAGCAATCGCATCGGCGGCGTATGCGTCACCTTTCTCGTGCCAGCCAATCCAAGCAGCATCACCACGAAGGCGGCGATGAGTGCGGCGATGACCAAGGGCCACGGCTGCGGCATGAAATCCTTGATGCGGAACACGCTGCGTCCCAGCCACCAGCCGCCGACCATGGCACCCAGCGCGGCGGTGATGCCTGCAATCAGGCCAAGCAAGGCGAATTCGCAGGCAGCGGCAATGCGCAACAGGCCGCGTCGTGCACCCAAGGTACGCAACAAGGCAGCCTCATGGCGGCGTTCCTGTCCGCTCGTCGCCAAGGCTGCCGCCAGCACCAACGCACCGGCCAGCAGGCTGAAACCGAGCACCCAGCGCACCGCGCCCGTTACGCGCTGCACGATCTCGCGCACGCGGTCGAGCAGCGCATCGACGTCCACCAGACTCAGGTTGGGATAATCGCGCGATAGTGCGCCCAATGCTTCGGCATGGCCGCGCGGGAGATAAAAGCTGGCCAGCCAGGTGTGCGGCAGCACGTTCGCGTGCGTGGGGTCCATCAGCAGGAAGAAATTCACGCGAAACGATGTCCAATCCACGTGGCGAAAACTGGTGACTTTGGCGTCGACCTGTCCTTCGCCCACATCGAAGCGCATGACGTCGCCAAGTTTCAGCGCATACATGTCACGCCACATCGTATCGACCGACACCTCGGCTTGCGCCGGATGCGGATCGAACCAATGGCCGGCAATCACCGTGTTGGCCGGCGGCAAATCGTCGGACCATGACAGGCGCAACTGGCGATCGTTCCATTCCTTCGCACGCTCGTCCTTGAAAGTGAGCGTATCGATCGGATGCCCGTTGATGGCGGTGAGCTTGCCGACCGCCAGTGGCATCATGTTGAGCTGGTTGGCGCCGATGCGATCGAGCGCCTTGTTGAAATCGCTGCGTTGATCGTCTTGCAGATTGAGCACGAACCAGTTCGGCGTATCGCTGGGCAATTCCTTACGCCAACCATCCAGCAGGGCCGGTGCCACCACTGCCAGCAGCAGCAACGCAGTAAGCCCCATGCTCAACGCCGTGGCCTGCACGATGCTCAAACCGCGCCGGCGCGCCAGCGCCGCCATGCCAAGCCGCAGCGCGGGATGTCCGCCCGGCGTGATGCGTCGTGCGATCCATAGCAACAACGCGGCGAGCAACGCGGCGACCACGGCAACGCCCAGCAGGCTCGCGGCGAGAATGCCGGCAAGCTTGGCGGAGCCGCTGAGATTCCAGATCAGGGCCAGCGCCACCACGGCGGGAATCAGATACAACACATCGAAACGACGAAGGCGTCGCGCCACGCTGGCGCGAAATACCGCAACCGGCGGCACATCGGCCAGACGCACCAGTGGCGGTAACGCAAAGCCGATCAGCACGGCGATGCCCATGCCTGCCGCGGCAAAGGCGGGCAAGATCGGCAGCACCGTCGGCACACCCGAGAACAGCTGGCTGGCGAACATCCATGCCGCTTGCGCCAGCAGCAATGCCAACAACACGCCGAGTAATGCCGCCGGCAATGCCAGCCCGCCCATCGTGCCGAGCAGCAAGCCAAACACGCGTACACGTGATGTACCGAGTGCGCGCAACAACGATATTTCGCTGGTTTTGCGGCGTGCATAACGCTGCGCCGCCAATGCGATCGCCACGCCGGAAAGCAGCGCAGACAGCAAGGCGGTCAAGCGCAGAAACGCACCGGCGCGATCAAACGCATTGCGCATGCGCTCCTGCGTCTGTTCCGGTGTAATGAGTTCACCGCCTTGCGGCAGCGTGGTCGATTGCGCCCACGTACGCCAGTTCTGCACGGCGGCAGGTTCGCCGGCCAGCAACAGGTTATGCCGCGCGCGGCTGCCAACGCCGAGCAGGCCGGCCTGTTTTGCATCGCTGATGTTCATCAAGGCACGCGGCGCCATCGCCACCAGCTCGCCACCGTCCGGCTGCTGGATCAATTCGCCTGCGATGCGCAGATCGCGTCCGCCAAGCTGCACGCTGTCGCCGACGTGCCGGTTCAATCCGATTAGTGCGCGATGATCGAGGTAAACAGTGCCTGCGACGGGGCCGTGGCTGGACGTCTGTTTTCCACGGGCGTCTGCAATCAACAACGTGCCGCGCAACGGATATGCGTTGTCCGTGGCGAGCACGTCCAGCAATTGGCTTTGCTGCTGTGCGAACGCAACGGTAGGGAAACTCGCCGTGTTGGTGAGCGACAGTCCGCGTTGCTGACCGGCGACGGCGAATTGGCGCGGAATGTTTTCCGGGGCCGACAGGCCGAGATCGCCACCGATCAATTCCGCCGCACTGGCGAGAACGCCGCGTTCCATGCGCGTGCTGAGCGTGGCGACAACACCGAGCGCCACCACGGCAAGCACCAGCGAGGCGGCCAGCGTGCGCAGCTCCGGCAGATGCCATTCGCGACGCAGGCTGCGCAAGGCAAGCAGCAGGATTCTCATGCGGATTGCTCTCCCATCGGCACCAGCCGGCCTTCCTGCAATTCCACGCTCCGCATGCAACGTTCGGCCAGTTGCATGTCATGCGTCACCAGGATCAGCGTGGTGTGGTGATCGCGATTGAGCGCGAACAACAGATCGCAGACATGGCGGCCGGTGCGGCGATCCAGGTTGCCGGTGGGTTCGTCGGCGAACAGCACGCGCGGACCATGCACAAAGGCGCGCGCGATCGCCACGCGCTGCTGCTCGCCACCGGATAGTTGCGCGGGATAGTGCTTGCGCCGCGTGCCGAGTCCGACTGCGTCCAGCGCGGCGTGCGCCCGTTCGCGTGCATCGGCATGGCCTTCCAGTTCCAGCGGCAGCATCACGTTCTGCTCGGCAGTAAGTGCGGGCAGCAAGTGAAACGACTGAAACACGAAGCCGACCAGACGCCGGCGCAGATCGGCACGTGCCTCCTCATCCAGTTGCTCCAGCGCATGTCCATCGAGCTGGATACTGCCGCGCGTGGGCGTATCCAGGCCGGCAAGCAAGCCGAGCAGGGTGGTTTTGCCGGAGCCGGACGCACCGACGATCGCAAAGCTCTCGCCCTCGCTCACCTGCATGGCGACATTGCTGAGGATATCCAGCCGTCCCTCGGGACCGATCACTGACTTGCTAACATCCCGAACTTCCAACACCGCTTTTTCAACCGGACGAGAACCACCACTCATGCGTCGTTTCCTATGTTTGTTGCTGCTTGTTTGCGGTATCGGTGCCGCGCAGGCCGCGTCCACGAAGAACGTGCTGGTGCTGGGGGACTCCTTGTCCGCCGCGCACAACATTCCCGTAGAAGCCGGCTGGGTGCATCTGCTGGAAGTACGTCTCAAGCAGATGGAGCCGGGCTGGTCGGTGATCAATGCCAGCATCAGCGGCGAAACATCGGTGAGCGGGCGCAACCGGCTGCCGGCGCTGCTGACGCAATACCATCCGCGCGTCGTGGTGATCGAATTGGGTGCCAATGACGGGTTGCGCGGTCTGCCGCTGGCTGACTTGCGCAGCAATCTCGCGGCGATGATCGATGCCGCCCAGCGCGCGGGCGCGAAGGTCTTGCTGCTGGGGATCGAAATGCCGGTGAACTATGGGCCGCAATATCGCGATGGCTTGCGTGCCATTTATGCCGATCTGGCCCATGACAAGCACGCTGCGCTGGTGCCTTTCCTGCTGGACGGCGTGGCCTTGAATCCCTCGTTGATGCAGGAGGACGGCCTGCACCCGACCGCGGCCGGCGAGCCCCGCGTACTCGAAAATGTGTGGGTAAAACTTAAGCCATTGCTGTAACCGGCCGGTCACCACGCTTTCATCCGCTTAAATTCACGTTGCGCTTACCACCCTGGAGGTTAGCCTTCACAAATGTGAAGACCCCCAAAAGTGAGAGGCGAACATGAGTTCACGTGACGAACATGCTGGGCTGATCCTGCTGGTGGAAGACAACCGTCAGATCGCGGAAATGGTTGGCGAGTTTCTGGAGCGCCGCGGCTACTCCGTTGATTTTGCTCAAGATGGGGTGAGCGGCCTGCATCTGGCCGTATCCAACAGTTACGACGTGGTGGTGCTGGACCTGATGCTGCCGGGTATCGATGGCCTGGACGTCTGCCGCAAGCTGCGCGGCGACGCCAAGAAATCCACCCCGGTGCTGATGCTGACGGCGCGCGACACCCTGGAAGACAAGCTGGTCGGCCTGGAGGCCGGCGCCGACGACTACCTGGTGAAGCCCTTCGAGGTACGCGAACTGGAAGCGCGCCTGCGCGCCCTGATCCGCCGCGACCGCCGCCAGGTATCCAGCGAGGTGCTGACGGTGGGCGACATGACCCTGGACACGGCTACCCTGCGGCTGACCCGCGCCGGTCAGGAGCTGACCGTGTCGCCGATCGGCCTGAAGCTGCTGGCGATCCTGATGCGCGAATCGCCGCGCGTGGTCAGCCGGCGCGACATTGAACGGGAGATCTGGGGCGACACGCTGCCCGACTCCGATACCTTGCGCTCGCATCTTTACAACCTGCGCCGGGTGATCGACAAACCGTTCGACCGGCCGTTGCTGCACACCATCCATTCGGCCGGCTATCGTCTGGCCGATCTGGAAGCCGAAACCACCCCGGCCAGCCACATCGCGTAAACGCCCGACCGCCACATGACCACAACGGGTGCCCAAGTGCCGCGCGCGGAACGCGTGCGCGGCGGTTTCCAACGCCACTTGCTGCTGATTTTCAGCATGCAGTTCGTGGCCGTGGTCGTGGTATGCCTGATGGGCTACTACAACGTGGCGCCGGTGTTCGCGGTGGTGCTGCTGATCGTGATCGTCAGCGCGCTTACCTGGCTGGCCACCGAACGCACCTGGCGGCAAGTCACCACGCTGGCGCGCTGGGTGGGCAACTGGAAAGAAGGCCAGAGCGATCTGGATGCATTGCAAACCGATCGATTGCGCCAGAGCGATGAAGATATCGCCACCCTGGCGCGCGGCTTCCACAACTTCGCCAGCCGCATTGCCGGCTACAACGAGCGCGAACGCAATTTCACCCGCGATGCCAGCCACGAACTGCGCAGCCCGCTCACTGTGATCAAGATGTCCACCGACATGCTGTCGGACGAAGCGGGTTTGAGCGAGTTCGGAAAGCGTTCGGTGCAGCGCATCCGCCGCGCCACGCGCGAAATGGAATCGCTGGTTGAAGCCTTGCTGATCCTGGCGCGCGAAGCGGATAACGGCCAGGGCGAGCAGGACTTCATCGTGAACGACGTGCTGCGCGACGAGCTGACCAATGCGCGCGAGATGCTGCACGGCCATCCGATCGAACTGCGACTGGAGGAACCGGCAACGTTTGCGTTGCATGGCTCGCCACGCGTGTTTGCGGTGCTGTGCTGGCAATTGATTCGCCATGCCAGCCAGTACACGGGGCAGGGCGTGGTGCAGGTGACGGTGCAGCCCGGCATGGTAAGCGTCAGTGCTGCTGCCGGCAGTGAACAGGATTCGTCAGCGCCCGGGCAGCGCGGTTTTGAATACGCGATTGCGCAACGTATCAGCGAGCGCTTTGGCTGGCCGCTGAGTTTGCATGTGCAGGGCGGCAACCGTTATGTGGCGGAGATTCGGTTTCCCAAGCCGCTGCCGGTATCGGCGTAGGTTGGGGTGCGAACCCCAACATCCCATGCGCATATGGTTCCGGATGTTGGGGTTCGCACCCCAACCTACGTGCTACGCCGCTTAGCGTAGCGATGGGCTCACTTCAAACGGGCATCCTGTCTTGGCCTTGACGTCATCCACTGTGACGCCCGCTTGCAGTTCGACCAGCGTCAGTCCTTTGCCTTTCACCACTTCGAACACGCACAGATCGGTGATGATCAGATCGACCACCTGCTTGCCGGTCAACGGCAGATCGCATTGCGTCTTGATCTTGGGCGAACCGTCTTTCGCGGTGTGTTCCATCAGCACGACGACGCGCTTGACGCCGCTGACCAGATCCATCGCGCCGCCAGGGCCTTTCACCATCTTGCCCGGCACCATCCAGTTGGCCAGATCGCCGGTGCAGGACACTTCCAGGCCGCCGAGGATCGACAGATCGATATGCCCGCCGCGGATCATCGCGAACGATTCGGCGCTGGAGAAATAACTGGAACCCGGCAGGGCGGTCACGGTCTGCTTGCCGGCATTGATCAAGTCCGGATCAACGTGTGCCTCATCCGGGAACGGACCGATGCCGAGCAGGCCGTTCTCTGATTGCAACGTGACATCCATGCCTTCGGGAATGAAGTTCGCCACCAGGGTGGGAATGCCGATGCCGAGGTTGACGTAGAAGCCATCGCGAAGTTCCTTCGCCGCGCGTTGCGCCATCGCCATGCGGATCGGGCTTTCCTTGCCGGTATTGGCGCCGGCGAGCGTGCGGAATTCGATGCGCTTCTCGTATTTCTCGCCCTTGATGATGCGGTCGACGTAGATGCCCGGCACGTGGATCTGATCCGGATCGAGCTCGCCCACTTCCACCAGCTCTTCCACTTCGGCCACGCACATCTTGCCGCAGGTGGCGATCATCGGATTGAAGTTGCGCGCCGTCTTGCGGAACACCAGGTTGCCGAGCTTGTCGCCCTTCCATGCTTTGACGATCGAGACGTCGGCGTGGATGGCTTCTTCCAGCACGTATTCCTTCTCGCCGAAACGCTTGGTTTCCTTCCCCTCGGCCAGCTTGGTGCCGTAAGCCGTGCGCGTATAGAACCCCGGAATGCCCGCGCCCCCCGCGCGCAGCTTCTCGGCCAGCGTGCCTTGCGGCACTAGATGCAGTTCCAGTTCACCGGCCAATACTTGGCGCTCGAACTCCTTGTTCTCGCCCACGTAAGAGGCGTAGACGCGTTTGACCTGGCGGGTTTTCAATAAAGGACCCATGCCGAAATCATCCACGCCGGCGTTATTGCCGACGATGGTCAAGCCCTTGGTGCCGGCAGCGAGCAGGGCGCCGATCAGGTTCTCGGGGATGCCGCACAGGCCAAAACCGCCTGCCGCGATGGTCATGCCGTCGAACAGCAGACCGTCCAGAGCCTTCGTCGCGTTTGCGTAAACCTTTTCCATGGGGAAGCCTTTATTGCGGGGGACATTAACTGCCTAGGATACGACGGATCAGCGACAAGGCATGCTGTACAAAGGTCGAAAAAGGCGGCTTAGGATGTCATCGGCGCGCCATACGGCTGAGCACGTCATGGCGGTTGGCTATAGTCGGTCCATGCCTGCAAGAGGTGCCACGTGAAGCCGTTTCGTCTGTTTATCGCCCTCACCGCCCTGGGAATCGCTGCCATGTCGCACGCCGCCACGCCCGTATTGGTGATTCACGGCGGCGCAGGTGTGATCAAGCGCGATATGAACCCGGCTAAGGAAAAAGCCGTGCGCGCGGCGATGACCAGGGCATTGCAGGATGGCTACGCCCAGCTCAAGGCCGGTAAACCGGCGATCGACGCGGTAACGGCTGCCATCGTCGTCCTGGAGGATGATCCCAACTTCAATGCCGGACGCGGCTCGGTGTTCACGCACGATGGCAAGAACGACATGGACGCCGCCGTGATGGAAGGCGAAAGCCGGCGCGCGGGTGCCGTGGCGGGCGTGCAGCGCGTGAAAAATCCCATTCTGCTGGCACGCACGGTGATGGAGCATTCGCCTCACGTGATGCTCATCGGCGACGGCGCGGAAACGTTCGCGAAAGAACAGGGCATTCCGTTGGTCGATCCTTCCTACTTCCGCACCGAAGAGCGCTGGCAACAATTCCAGAAAGCGCTCAAGGAAGACAACGAGAAAAAGCCGCACGACGATCCGGAAACCGCCAAGCACTTCGGCACGGTCGGCGCCGTGGCGCTCGACAGTGCCGGCCATCTCGCCGCCGGCACGTCTACCGGTGGCATGACCGACAAGCGCCGGGGCCGTGTCGGCGACTCGCCGATCATCGGCGCCGGCACTTACGCCAATGCGAAATGCGCCGTATCAGGCACGGGTTGGGGCGAGTTCTACATCCGCACTGTCGCCGCGCACGAAATCTGCATGAAGGTATCGATGCTGGACGAACCCGTACAGCGCGCCGCCGCTGAAGTGATCAACCAGGAAATCCCCACGATGGGCGGCAACGGCGGTGCCATCGCGTTGGACGCCGGCGGCAACATCGCCATGCCGTTCAATACCGACGGCATGTTTCGCGGCTGGATTGGCGGGGATGGCGTGCCGCACGTGGCGATCTACGATGATGAGCCGGATCCGTCGAATCATCTGAGCACACCGCCCGCGTCGTCTTCGACGGATTGATCGCAGCGAACCCAAGCGGAAGTGTTGCCCATTCGTGCGATGTGTAATGCTGTTGCGCCCTCATCAAGCGGTTCCGCACGTGACGTACAGGACAGGATGGATCCCTCGCATTCTTGATTCGTGGCCGGTGCCCGTACTGATTGGTGTGTTGGCCTGCCTGCTTATTGCGGGCAGCGCGATGCTGGAACCTGGCAACGTCAACTGGCTGACGCAGGGGGATTTGGCGCAGAGCTATCTTGGCTGGGCGTTTTATCGCCATGCGCCGTGGAGCTTGCCATTCGGAGCCAATCCGCTTTACGGCGCCGGCTTGCATACGTCGGTTTATTACTCTGACTCCATTCCTGTGTTGGCCATGGTGCTCAAGCCATGGTCATCGTGGTTGCCCGCGACGTTCCAGTACTTTGGTTTGTGGGTTATGGCCTGCTTCGTCCTGCAAGCGTGGTTTGCGTGGCGCCTGCTCGGTTTGGTGGCGCACAACGCGGTCACGAAAGGACTGGGGGTGCTGTTTTTTGTATTTGCGCCTCCCATGTTGATGCGACTGGGTGGGCATATGGCGCTGACAGGCCATTGGATTGTGCTTGCAGCGCTTTATCTTTGCCTTCGCCCTGGTCGCAGGCGTCAAGCGCTTTACTGGGTGTTGTTGCTGGCAGTGGCGATCATGGTGCATGCCTATCTCTTTGCCATCGCTGCAGCGGTCTGGTCGGCTGATGTGGTGCAGCGCTTTCGCGTCGCAGAACAGGAGGCGGCGAATTTGCGTGTAAAGGCGCTATTACCCGAGGTGTTTTGCGTCGCGGTTGTGGTTGTGTCTGCTGCCTGGATGGCCGGATTGTTCATGGTCTCCGGTCATGGCGCGCAAGCCGATGGCTTCGGCTATTACAAGATGAACGTGTTGGCGCCTGTGAATGGATCGGGCTGGTCGCACGTCGGACTCAATTTCCCGGAAGCGGCCGGCGAATACGAAGGCTTCAATTATTTCGGCCTGGGCGGTTTGGCGTTGATCTTGTTGGCTGCCGCGATCGCGGTGGTTCGTCGACAGGTGCCGCGTGCTCAACGCGTGCCCATGCCACTCCTATGGATGGCTATGTTGCTGGCGTTAGCTGCCGTCACCTGCAACATCGGGATCGGCAGTTTGCAATGGCATATGCCGTTGCCGGAGAAATGGTGGACGGCACTCTCTCATATCCCGTTGCAATCCACGGGGCGCCTGTTCTGGGCGAGTTATTACGTTGTACTGGTCGCAGCGCTGTTTGTGTTGCTGCAGGCTTGCTCCGCGCATTGGCAAATGGCTGCGCTGGCGTGCGCGATTATCCTGCAGGGTGTGGATCTTGCTCCGAGCTATATCCATCTGCATGCCATGTTATCGACTCGGGCGCGCAACGAATCAGTGCCGGGTTTGCATGGCGCTTTCTGGGACACGGCAGGTCGTCGCTATAGCACGCTTAGAGTCGTGCCGCTTACCAAGCCCTCGGACTGGGAGCAGCTTGCGTTCTACGCGAACAGCCAGCGCATGGGCTTGGACGCCGTGCAATTGGCCCGCTTCGACATGGACAACTTCCTTTCGCTTTATAACGATCAGCAAAGCGCACTGCTGAGCGGTCAATTGGATGCGCATACGCTTTACCTGTTGAACGATCGCGAGCTTGCGATCGCACGCGCCATACCTGCAGAACGCGCTGCCTTGTTCCGGTTGGATGGCAAAAACGTGTTGGCTCCCGCATGGAGTGGCCCGTTACCGGCTTCTGCCATTGAACTGCGTGCCGCTGCATGGACATCACCCTTCGCTTTGCCGTTTCAAAGCGATTTCGTACAGGCGAGCTACGGCCGCTTGTTGCTGGGAGAGGGTTGGAATGCAACGGGCGATGGCGTCATGAGCCTTTTTGACACGGCGACTCTGTTCGTTCCTGGTGGAACTGACGCACAACGCGCAGTGACGGTGCAAATCAACCTTCATCGCGCCAACACCGGAAAATCGATGGCGATGGAGCTGGAAGCATGGTTCGATGGCAAGCGCGTCGGCAGTTGCCATATGGCTGAAGACGGCTGTCGGACGTGGACGTTCGACGTGCCGGGTGCTTCAGGTGGTAACTATTTTCGCAAACTTGAACTTCGGCCGGGCACGCCCGCGCAGAAACTGCGCATTGCACTGGATGCCATCAAGGTGCAATAACCCGTGGGCAGGGTTGGCGCAGCCAAACCCAACAGATCTTCCGAGGGTGGCGAAACATGGTTGGTTTATCCCCGGATCAAGTTCGGGGATAAACCAACCTGCATGATCCGATGCCATCAACCGTTTTGATTCGGCCGCTCGCGCACCGGATGCTTGCTCAGCTTGCGCTGCAGTGTGCGCCGATGCATGCCCAAGCGACGTGCGGTTTCGGAAATATTGCCGTCGCACTCGGTGAGTACGCGCTGGATGTGTTCCCATTCCAAGCGGCGCAGGGCGAGTGGTGCTTCAGGGGCGTCGATGACCTCGTCTTCGCCTTGCGGTACGGCATCGCTTCCTTCGAGCAATGCACGTACGACGGCGTCGGCGTCGACCGGCTTGGCGAGGTAATCATGCGCGCCGCGCTTGATGGCTTCGACGGCGGTGGCGATGGAGGCATAGCCGGTCAGCAGCAGAATGCGTACGTCGGGCACCAGTTCGCGCAGTTCGGGAATCAGACGCAGGCCGTTTTCTTCGCCGAGTTTCAAATCCAGCACACAGTGGCGTGGCTGATGGCGTTGTGAAAGCGCGCGCGCTTCGTCGGCGTTGCCGGCGGTGATCACTTCAAAGCCGCGCGAGGTCAAGGCTCGGGTGAGTACGCGTACAAAGGTGGCGTCATCGTCCACGATCAGCAAGGGACGCGTGTCGCCAGTAGAGGTGGGGTGGTTCATCTGCTGCTTCTGTTCGACGTTACCCAACCATTTTGCCGGATAAGCAGGCTCGTGTGTGCGTTCGGTCATCTTTACATGCCTTCGGCAATGGTGGACAAAGGCAGCCGCAGGCACATTTCCGCGCCATTTTCGGTGTTGGTGGCGATCAGTTCGCCGGACAGCCGTTCGGCCGTGGCTTCGGCGAGCGCCAGGCCGATGCCGAGGCCGCTTTGCTTGCCGCTTTCGCCCAGTGCCGAGCGAGTACCGGCAGAGCCGAAACCCGGGCCGCGATCGCGCACGATCCAATCCAGCCATTCGCCGTCGCGGCGTACCTCGAGCGTGACGTGGTTGGAATCGCGCAATGCCGACGCGTCGACGGCGTTGTTCAGCAGATTGAGCAAGGCGTGGCGCAGGCCGGGCGGGGTGCGCAATACCAGCTGGTCCGATTGCGGCATGACGTGCAATTCCAGTTCTGCCTCCGGACGCAGGAGCTGAAACCGCTTGAGACACCCGTGGATGAAAGCCGACAGCGTGACGCGTTCGAATTCCTGCGAGAGTTGCGCCTTGCCGAAAGCGACCATCTCGCGAAGGATGGTGCGACAGCGTTCCACCTGGCCTTCCAGCAGGGAAAGGTCTTCGTCCAGTGCGGCATCGGTGGCGTGTTCGCGCCGCAGTTCCGGCAATAGCGTGCGCATGGTCGACAGCGGCGTGTTCAATTCATGCGCGGCGCCGGCCGCCTGCGTGGCAATGGCCATGATGCCTTCGTCGCGCAAGGCACGCTCGCGTACGCGTTGCACTTCCTGTTGCTGCCTGCGCACCGACGTGGCAAGGCGATTGATGAAGAAGCCCAGCAGCAGCGTCGTGATGCCGAAGTTCACCCCCATGCCGACCACGTGCAACGAAAAACCGTGATCGTTGGCCGTCAGCTCGTTCATCGGCAAGGGCACGAACCACAGCAGCAATACAAAGTACGCCGCACCGGCGATCGCCGCCACAGCAAGAATGGCACGCACCGACAAGGCCGCTGCGCTGAGCGCGATAGGCACCAGCAGCAATGTGACGAACGGGTTCCTGGCGCCGCCAGTGAAGTAAAGCAGATAACTCAGCACCAGCGTGTCCGCGACGATGTGACACACCGTTTCCCACTCATACACCGGCCACGGCTGGCTGATGCGCCATGCGGCAAACACCGCGAACACGGCGAGCATGTCGATGCCTAGCAGCAGCGAAAGCGTGGGGATGTCGATGTGCATCCACCACGAGCACACCATCACGGCCATGCTTTGGCCGCCGATGGCGCAGAGGCGCAGCCAGGCAAGAGTGCGCGTCAGCGCGAGCGGCCCGAAGGGCTGATGAAGGGAATGTTGCGGCATGGCCGCAGCCTAGCAGCCCCATCTCCCTTACGGGGAGATGGATTTGGTCGGCATCACGGTGTTTCGAATTCCTCGCCGTGCGCAGCGGTCAACGGCTGGTAGGCGGCATCGGAATGCGTAGCCGAGAGCTTGTTCATCAGCGGCAGGATGAGCACAGCGACAACCGTGCAGCCGATGCCCACGAAACCGAGGATGTTGAACAGATGCGTGTAGATGGTCAGCGACTGCAACGGATCGGTGATGTTGTCCGGGATGTGCGCGATGTTGGCCACCACGCTGCCCAGGTATTGCGAGATGCCTACTGCAACGTAGTAAGCGCCCATCATGAAACCGCCCATGCGTTCGGGCACGTAGCGCGCGATCATCGCCAGGCCCAGGCCGCTCACCAGCAGTTCGCCGAGCGAGTAGAGGCCATAACCCCAGATCATCACCCACGAAGACACCTGTCCGTTCACCGCCCAATTCGCGCCGAAGCCATACATGAAGAAGCCCAGCGCGACGGCTGCGAAGCCCCAGGCGAATTTGACCGCTACGGAAGGATCCTTGCCGAGTTTGCCAAGCGAGTTGTAGATGAAGACAAGTACCGGGCTCAGCAGCACGATCCAGATGGCATTCAAATTCTGGTACTGCTCGGGAATCCAGTTGAACAGGTGAAAGCCGAAGATATCGAACGAGAGATCGACGTTGCGCTGCGCGAACAGATTCAGCGATGTAGCCATCTGCGCGTAGAAGATGAAGAAGAAGATCGTCTGCACGGTTAGCACCAGCGCCGCCGTAAGGCCGGCACGCTCGCTGGGTTGGCTGCTGCGGATCAGGTGCACGAAAATGCCTAGGATCACGATGCCCGCGCCATACACGCACAACCTGGCGATGGTCTCGCTTTGCAGGATGAAGGCAGACACGAACACGGTTGCCAGCGCACCGAGCAGCACCGCGCCAAGACGCTTCATGTCCACCGGGCGCTGATCGCTCGGCGAGCCGATGTGCGACAAGGTGCGGCTCATCAGCGAGTAATTGATCAGGCCGAGCACCAGGCCGATGGAGCAGACGCCGAACGCCGTATGCCAACCGAGATCGTCGCCGTAGAGCGCGCCGATGTAATTGCGGATCCATGGCGTTGCGGTCATCGAAATCATCGAGCCGATGTTCACTGCCATGTAGTAGATGGTGAACGCGCTATCGATGCGTGTTTCGTCGCCTTCGTAGATTTTGCGCACCAGGTTGCCGGCGTTGGGTTTGAAGAAACCGTTGCCGACGACGATGACACCGAGCGAGAGATACGTAACGGACGCGTTGTCCGTGGGAATCCACAACATGCCGTAGCCGAGCGCCAGAATGGTCGCGCCCATCAGCATGGTGCGCCGCGTGCCCAACAGCTTGTCGCCGACCCAGCCGCCGATCGCCGGCGTGGCGTAGATCAAGGCCGCCGCCGCTCCCCAGACCAGGTTGGCCTTGATATCGACGAAGCCCAGCTTCTTCATCATGAAGGTGACCATCAACACCTGCATGCCGTAGAAGCCGAAGCGCTCCCACATCTCGATAAGGAAGACCGTGGTGAACGATCGGGTTTGTGAAACGGGTCGGGTCAGAGTGGTCATGCGATGGTTCCGGATTACGTGTACTACAAGGCCAAAATCGACCTGTTTTTAGCGCCCTCGCGAGGCACATCCGGCGAAGGGTAGCGCAAATGTCATTAGCTAAAAGTTGCATTGCGGCAAAGCAAAATCCTGCGGGCGGCCGGCACGTGAGCCGGCTTATGGCATCATGCGCAGCCTGTTGCCGCCTTTCCGGGAGCCTTGTCCGCCATGCCGAAAAATCCGGTAATTCCCTTTATGGGCAAGCTTTTTTAGTCATGCCGGGTAACGGGTTTCGCGGCGATCCGCGCCAGTTGTGGCGCGCTTTTCGATGGTCGATGAACGGGCTGCGCGCGGGCTGGCGGCACGAGGCGTCGTTTCGACTGGAAGCGATGCTTACCGTCATCCTGGTTCCCGTTGGTTTGTGGGTGGGGAACGGGGCGCTGGAGAAGATCGCCCTAATATTCCCGGTGTTCCTGGTGTTGTCGGTAGAGCTGCTCAATTCCGCCATCGAAGCGGTGGTGGACAAGGTCAGCCCTGAATTTCACGAGCTGGCCGGTCGGGCCAAGGACATGGGCTCGGCAGCCGTCTTCGTGTTGCTGGTATTGGTCGTGCTGTGCTGGGGTCTGATTCTGGGGCCGCGCTGGTTTTGACGCTGCAGCTGGCGTCGCTGACCCCATTACCTGTGCAGAACGAGCGATTGCATCCCTCTAAACCTGATGCTGGAATGATTGCCTACAGGTAAGGAGCATTCCGATGAAAAGCCTACGCGTTCTGGCGCTGTTGCTACTGGCCACCATGCTGGCCGGTTGCGGCTACAACTCGATCCAGAAGCAGGACGAGGTGGTGAAGGCGCAATGGTCCGAGGTGCTCAATCAGTATCAGCGCCGTGCGGATCTGGTGCCGAATCTGGTTAATACCGTGAAGGGCTATGCCACGCATGAAGAGAAGATCTTCACGGAAGTGGCCCAGGCCCGTTCCCGCGTGGGCAGCATCCAGGTAACGCCCGAACTGGCGAACGATCCTGACGCGCTGGCCAAGTTTCAGGCCGCCCAGGGCCAGCTTACTGGCGCGTTGTCGCGGCTGATGGCAGTGAGCGAGAGCTATCCGAACCTGAAGGCGGATGGCGTCTTCCAGAACCTGCAGGCACAGCTGGAAGGCACCGAAAACCGTATCTCCGTGGCGCGCAACCGCTATATCCAGGCGGTGCAGCAGTACAACTCGCTGATTCGCACCTTCCCCAACAATCTCACCGCCAAGATGTTCGGTTACCAGGTGAAGCCGAATTTCTCGGTGGAGAACGAAAAGGCGATCTCCACCGCGCCGACGGTGGATTTCGGCACCGGCACACCCGCCCCCGCCGCCTCGGCGCACTGACATGTTGCGGCGCTGGGTGCGCCTCTGGATGGTCCTGGCGATGGCGCTGCTGTCGCCATGGACCGTTTCCCATGCGGACGACCAGCCCGCGGTGCCCAAGCTCACGCGTCATGTGACTGATCTTACCGGCACGCTGACGCCGCAGCAGGTCGATCAGCTGGATGGACAGCTGGTCAATCTTGAGAAGCAGAAGGGCGCGCAGCTCACCGTGCTGATGGTGGGCAGCACGCAGCCTGATGACATCGCCGATTACTCCCTGCGCGTGGCCGAGGCCAACAAGGTTGGCCGCAAAGGTGTCGACGATGGCGTGCTGTTGTTTATCGCCAAGAACGACCGGCACGTGCGCATCGAAGTGGGGTATGGACTGGAAGGCGCCATTCCCGATGCCGCGTCAGCGCGCATCATTCGTGAGTACCTCGCGCCCAAGTTCCGCAATAACGATTACTTCGGCGGCATCATCGATGCGGTCGGCGCATTGACGCAATTGATCAATGGCGAACCGTTGCCACCGCCGGTGCAAGGCAACGAAGTGCGGCACGGTCCCGACCTGCAGGGCATGTTCTTCCTGGCGATCTTCCTGCTGATCATGCTGCGTGGCATGTTTGGACGCGCGCCGGCGCTCGTTCGCGCGCCGCTGGGCGGCCTGGTGATCGGCGGACTGCTGTGGATGCTGGTATCTGCCGGTATCGGCATTCTCGGCGGGATTGTCGGCGGCTTGTTCATGCTGTTGCCGGCTGGCTCAGGCCGTTCCATTGGCGGTGGCGGCTGGGGTGGCTTCGGTGGTTGGGGCGGCGGCGGTTTTGGCGGACGCGGTGGCGGTGGTTTCGGGGGAGGCGGCGGCTTCAGCGGCGGTGGTGGCAGTTTCGGTGGCGGCGGCGCGTCGGGGAGCTGGTGACATGCCGACACGCACGCAACGCATCATGGCAAATCTCTTCGAGGGCTGGTTCCAGCTTCCCCGGCGGTTTCCGCCGGAATTGCTGGATGACATGACGGCCGCTATCGCCGATGGCGAACACACCCATCTGGGCGAAGTACGTTTCGCCATCGAATCGCGGCTGCCCCTTGCGGCGGTATGGTCCGGCCTCGATAGCGGCATGCGTGCGCGGCAAGTATTCGGCCAACTCGGCGTGTGGGATACCGAGCACAATTGCGGCGTGCTGATCTACGTGTTGATGTCGGAACATCGCATCGAGATCGTTGCCGATCGCGGTATTGCGCATCGGGTGAAACCCGAGGAATGGGGTGCGATTTGCGCGGAAATGCTCGAGCATTTCGCCGCTGGGCAATGGCGCGCGGGTGCCTTGCAGGGGATTACCCAGGTGCATGCGCTGTTGGCGCAGCATTTTCCAAGTCATGGCAGGCCGCGGCCGGATGAGTTGCCGGATCGGCCGGTGTTGCTTTGAAACCGTAGGTTGGGGTGCGAACCCCAACATCGCCATGCTTGCATGGATCGGAATGTTGGGGTTCGCACCCCAACCTACGGCGGTGATACGCAAGGCGATGAACCCTTGCCGGGTCCAACCTCGCCTTTGACACGGCCAGCCTGTGCGACGACCACTCGCAACACGCGCTGCGGATCGTCCTTCATGCAAAAGTAGAGGGAGGAGAAGGTGTTGACCGAACTCCCACCGGGATCGAACCAGATGTATTTCCGTCCGCCGCTGCTGACGATGACCAGGGCATCGTGATATTTCCGCCCGATATACCGCGGCGGTCCGAGCAGTCGACCGGCCTTCTCACGGTCGGCTCTGCCGATCAGCCACCCCTGGCTCCACGTATCGTCACCGCTGCAGGTCTGCGCATCACGACTAGGACAGAAGATCACCCGCGCCTGCTCGTTCACGGCCAGATTCCGCGCATGCTGCAAGGCTGCGATGTAATCGGATTGCGCCGCGCGCAATTCATGCCGCTCCAGCATCCGGTGAAAGCTGGGCACCGCCATCGCGGTAGCCACGGCCAATACCGCGAGCGTGATGATCTGCTCGGCCAATCCAAAGCCTTTTGCGTCTGCCCATGCCATGCAAGTGATGCTATGCCCTGTTTGGGCGATGCCAACCGACTCTGGGGAGGGACACGGTCGGCCTCTGCTGACAAACGCTGTCAGCACCCGCGTTTAAAATGCCCCGGAACGCCCGCACATAAGCCGCCATGACCGATCGCGACCGTTTCGAACTTGTTTCCCAGTACAAGCCCGCCGGCGACCAGCCCGAGGCCATCAAGCGCCTGGTTGAGGGCTTTGAGTCCGGCCTGGCTGGGCAGACGCTGCTGGGTGTTACCGGCTCCGGCAAGACCTTCACCATCGCCAACGTGGTGGCGCAGGTGCAGCGGCCTACCATTGTGCTGGCGCCGAATAAGACGCTGGCGGCGCAGCTCTACGGCGAATTCAAGGAATTCTTCCCGAACAACGCGGTGGAATACTTCGTCAGCTACTACGACTACTACCAGCCGGAAGCGTACGTGGTGGCGTCGGATACCTATATCGAGAAGGACGCTTCGATCAACGACCACATCGAGCAGATGCGCCTGGCCGCGACCAAGGCGCTACTGTCGCGCAAGGATTCGTTGATTGTCGCCACGGTCTCCGCCATTTACGGTTTGGGCGATCCGGAAGATTACTTGTCGCTGCGCCTGATCCTCGCGCGCGGTGAGCGCATCGACCAGCGCGCGCTGATCCGCCAGCTGACCGAGCTGCAATACACCCGCAACGAGATGGAATTGCGCCGCGGTACCTATCGCGTACGCGGCGAGGTCATTGACGTATTTCCAGCCGAATCGGAAACCGAGGCACTGCGCATCGAGCTATTCGATGGCGAAGTCGAAAATCTTTCCCTGTTCGATCCGCTCACCGGCGAAACCATCCGCAAGGTGCCGCGCTATACCGTCTATCCGCGTACCCACTACGCCAGCACGCGCGAAAGCGTGTTGAATGCGATCGAGACGATCAAGGTCGAGCTGAAGGAGCGCCTGGAACTGCTCTACAAGGAAAACCGCCTGGTGGAAGCGCAGCGCCTTGATCAGCGCACACGTTTCGACATCGAGATGATGGCCGAGGTGGGCTACTGCCAGGGCATCGAGAACTACTCGCGCCATCTCACCCGCCGCGCCCCGGGCGAGCCGCCGCCGACCTTGTTTGATTACCTGCCGCCAGATGCGCTGCTGGTGATCGACGAATCGCACGTCACTGTGCCGCAGCTCGGCGCCATGTACAAAGGTGACCGCTCGCGCAAGGAGACGCTGGTTGAGTTCGGTTTCCGCCTGCCATCGGCGATGGACAACCGTCCGCTGCGCTTCGAGGAATTCGAGCGCCGCGCGCCGCGCAGCATCTATGTTTCCGCCACCCCGCGCAAATACGAAATGGAAAAATCCGGCAACTCCGTGGTGGAGCTGGTGGTGCGTCCCACCGGCCTGATCGATCCGGAAGTCGAAGTGCGTCCGGTGCGCACCCAGGTCGACGATTTGCTGGGCGAGGCGAAAAAACGCATTGCGATGGGCGACCGCGTGCTGGTCACCACGCTGACCAAGCGCATGGCGGAAAACCTCACCGAATACCTCAGCGAGCACGACGTGAAAGTGCGCTATCTGCACTCGGATATCGAAACCGTGGAACGCGTGGAAATCATCCGCGACTTGCGGTTGGGCGAATTCGACGTGCTGGTCGGCATCAACCTGCTGCGCGAGGGCCTGGACATGCCGGAAGTCTCGTTGGTCGCCATTCTCGACGCCGACAAGGAAGGCTTTCTGCGCTCCACCGATTCGCTGATCCAGACCATCGGCCGCGCGGCGCGCAACGTGCGTGGCAAAGCCATCCTGTATGCGGATGAGGTCACCCGCTCGATGCGGGCGGCGATGGACGAAACCAGCCGCCGCCGCGAAAAACAGCAGGCCTGGAACGAGGCTCACGGCATCACGCCCAAATCGGTGGTGCGCCGGATTGCCGATATCATGGAAGGTGCCCGCAGCGAAGCCCCGGGCCGGGGCCGTGGCAAGTCGACGCGAGGCCGGGCGGCGACCGCGGTGGCCGAGGAAGCCGCCGATTACGCCAGCCTCAGTGCCGATCAGGCGTCCACCCTGATCAAGCGGTTGGAGGCCGATATGCGCAAACACGCCGAAAACCTGGAATTCGAGCAGGCGGCCCGCCTGCGTGACCGCATCCACCAGCTGCGCGAGCAGGCGACAAAGTAGGCGGAGCCTTTTCAGCCCCGCGACGTTCCCGTATACTGCGCGGCTCTCGGGCGGTTAGCTCAGCGGTAGAGCACTTCCTTGACATGGAAGGGGTCACAAGTTCGATCCTTGTACCGCCCACCAAATAAATCAGCGACTTAGCCTAAGTCCGGTGTTCCACGGAAAGGCGAGTACGGAAAAACTACGGAAACCGCCCTGTAAAAAGAGGCGGTTTTTTATTGCGCGTCCTCGTGTCGCCCGACTAAACCAAGCCAATTGATATCTCGACCGCTTTGCCGATAAAGCGGTATGGGGAACCTTACAGGCCCCCAAAATGGAGTGCCGGGGCACTTGACTTAGGGTGCCTTGACCCACAAATATTGTGGGTAATGAATAACGTCATCCCGCTTCATCCAGTGCTTCCAAGGACTCTATCGCGGGATGAGGCGAAAGCCCTGGTCCGTGAGGTTCTGGAGGATAGCGCGCGACTTATTTGGACTGGGCATGTGCAAGAGCGGATGGATGAGCGGCATGTGACGGACATGCAGGTGCTACAGGTACTTCGGCGTGGTCAGGTTACCCAGGATCCAGTATTTGGCGACGATAGGAATTGGGAAATCAGAATGGAAGCCGATACAGCTGGTGACCGTGTCCGTGTGGGCGCCGCTGTCGATGTGGACAAGATGGGTTTCATGGTTCTTGTGATTACTGTCGTGGTTTTGTGACTTAACTTGTTGGGAGATGAAAATGATCCGTTACCGGGGCGCTGGCCTCGATAACGTGTACCTGGTGAATGGGTACACGAAGCACACCCTAAAGTCGGGTGAAGAGGCTATCTCGATTCATAACCTTGAAGGTCTTCATAAGGCTATTGCCACTGAACTTGCTGGGCGAGTTGGCGATATGGACGGTGCTACGTTCCGCTTTTTGCGGAAGTACGCTGATATGGGGCAGCGTGCTTTCGGTGACCTTGTGGGGTCCAGTGAGAACACAGTCTCCAACTGGGAGCGTTCGGTTACCCCAGTGCCAGGTGGCTATGCAGAACTGCTGCGCGCGCTTGTTCGCGAACTCGTGTCAGGTAATGCAGCAATTGCGCAAGCGGTTGACCGCTACAATCATCTTGACCGCGAGCGTCGCAAGGTTGAACTCAATTTTAGCGAAGTGAATGGCGATTGGGCGTTAGCGGCCTAGTGGCATTATCTGACGTCAAGTGAAAACCCCGCTCCGGCGGGGTTTTTCATTGGCGGTGTAACAAATTGTTACACAGGCGATATCTGTTGATCTCGCGCTTTCCAGACGGGATCAGCCTGAGCGTCATGCTTGGCTTTGGGCTAAGTCATTCGCGCACGCACGCGCCTTTTAGGGGGTGACAGTTGTCGATCGTGTCTTTCAGCCTAGCCCGAAGCTCTTCCTCAAACTCGAGTCGACGGGAGCCGCCGGCATGAAGCGGCGCAGTTTGCTCAGCAAGGATGCCTGGCCGCTCGGTGTGTGGCGCATGCGCCATGCGCCTAGCGCCGCTTCGACAACGGTATCGGCGACGCCTTCAGGTTCCGGCGCACCTTTGACGCTTTTGACTATGGCGCGCGATGCGAGATCGCGCTCGCGGTCATAGTCACTGATTCTTGCGCTTGCCTGCGGTGCGTTGACGTCCAGGTTGGTGCGTGTGAAAGATGGCTCGACCAAGCTCACGCGCACGCCGAACTGGCGCACTTCGTGATCCAGCGTTTCGGAAAGCCCCTCTACCGCATGCTTGGATGCCGCATACAGCCCCATGTAGGGCGCCGGCAGGAAACCAAGTACCGAGCTGATGTTGACGATTCGTCCGCTGCGTTGCGCGCGCATCTGCGGCAACACTGCGCGGGCTGTGCGCAGGATGCCGAACACGTTCGCATCGAACAGCGACGCCGCCTCGGTGACGCTCGTTTCCTCCACTGCGCCAACCACGCTGGTGCCGGCGTTATTGACCAGCACGTCAATGCGCTTGGCGCGATCGATGATGGATTGAATGCCGGCTTTGACGGAAGCGTCGTCCCTCACGTCCATGTCGACGAACTCGACACCAGCCAATGGTATTGCCTTGGCAACGCTGCGCACGGTACCGAACACGCGGCAACCGCGCTTGGCGAATTTCGCCGCCGTGGCGCGTCCGATACCTGACGACACACCCGTAACAACGACAACTTTGGAATCAGACATGACGCGTTCCCTTCGATAGAGGTGAATGGGCAAGAGATGGATCAGTAGCTCGACGGATGTTTGCAGCGACAAATCAGGCGTGTCTTCGCGCGAAGTTTTTATCCCGCGACGACTTCCTCCAGCCTGCGCTGCGAAGGCTGCATCGGCGCATGTCGATCTTTGCGTCCGTGCGTTGCGTCCCCCGGCCTGATCTTGAACCAGATGGAATACATGGCCGGCAGGAACACCAAGGTCAAAATCGTTCCGGCAAAGGTGCCTCCGATCAGCGTGTAGGCGAGGGTTCCCCAGAACACCGAATGCGTTAGCGGAATGAAGGCGAGGATCGCCGCCAAGGCCGTAAGGATCACCGGCCGCGCACGTTGCACGGTGGCCTCGACCACCGCATGGAACGGATCCAGTCCTGCTTCCTGGTTGTGCTTGATCTGTCCGATCAGGATCAGCGTGTTGCGCATCAGGATGCCCGACAGTGCAATCAAACCGACCAGCGCATTGATGCCGAATGGTTGCCGGAACACGATCAAGGTGGGCACCACGCCGATCAAACCCAGCGGGCTGGTCAGGAACACCATCACCATGGCGGAGATGGAGCGCACCTGGAAGATGATGATCAGCAAAGTCGCTGCCAACATGATCGGGAACAGCGGCAACATGGCTGTCGTTGCCTTGGCCGATTCTTCGATGGAGCCAGCCTGCTCGATGCGATAGCCGCTGGGCAGCTTGGCGATGATCGGCTGCAGCTGCTTGGTGATCGCCGTCGATACGTCCGGCGGCTGCAGGTTGTCGGCAATATCGCCGCGCACCGTGATGGTCGGCACGCGATCGCGCCGGCGCATGATCGGCTCCTCCATGCGCACATCGACCTTGCCCACCTGCGACAGCGGAATGCGCTGCCCGTTGGCGCCAGCCAGCGTGAAGTCGCCGATCTTGGCCGGATCAAGCCGAACGTCGCCGGCCGAACGTGCCATTACCTGCACCGTGCGAATATCTTCACGCACGGTAGTAATCGGCACACCGCTCAGCAAAAACTGCAATTGCTGCGCCACCGCGCTGGAGGTGAGCCCCACGGCCTGCAATCGATCCTGCTGCAAGGTGAAGTGCAAGGTGGGCGTGCGCGTGCCCCAGTCATTGTTGACCGTGCGCATCATCGGGCTGGCAGTCATCACCTGCTGCACTTGCGCCGCGATCTTGCGCAACTCGTCCGGATCGGGACCGGCGATGCGGTAAGCAACCGGGAACGGCGAATACGGGCCGAAGACAAGTTGCGTGACACGTACGCGCGCTTCGGAGGCGAGACCATCGGCCGCGGCCTGACGCAAGCGTTGCTTCAGTGCATCGCGCTCTTCCTCGTTGTCGGTGCGGATCACGATCTTGGCAAAGGATGGATCAGGCAGCTCCGGTCCCATGGCCAGATAAAAACGCGGTGCGCCTTGGCCGATGTAGGCGGTGACGATCTTGGCTTCTTTCTGTTTGGCGAGCCACGCTTCCACCTTCGCCGAGGCGGCGCTGGTCTGATCGATCGAGGTGCCATAGGGCATCTGCACTTCGACCAGCACTTCGGGACGGTCGGAGATGGGAAAGAACTGCTTCTTCACCACCGCCATGCCGAGGATGGCGAGCACAAACAGACCCACGACGGAACCGGCCACCAGCCATTTGCGTGCAATGACGCGGCCAAGCAGTTGACGGAAACGGTTGTAGCGCGGCGTGTCGTAGATCGCGTCGTGGCCGCCTTCGATCTTTTTGAAATCGGGCAACATCTTCACGCCCAGGTACGGCGTAAACACCACCGCCACCACCCACGATGCCACCAGCGCAATGCCGACGATCCAGAACATGTTGCTGGTGTATTCGCCGGCGGTGGATCGCGCGAAACCATTGGGCATGAAGCCGACAGCTGTGACCAGCGTGCCCGCCAGCATGGGCGCGGCGGTGTGGCTCCACGCATAAGCAGAAGCGGCCATGCGGCTGTAGCCCTCTTCCATCTTCACCACCATCATTTCGATGGCGATGATGGCGTCGTCCACCAAGAGGCCCAATGCCAGAATCAGCGAACCCAAGGTGATGCGATCGAAATTCTTGCCGGTGGCGGCCATCACCACGAACACCACCGCCAGCGTCAACGGCACGGCTGCGGCCACCACCAGGCCCACGCGCCAGCCCATGCTGACGAAGCACACCACCATCACCACCAGCAGCGCGACGAAAAACTTCAGCATGAATTCGTCGACCGCCGAGCTGATGTTGACGGCCTGATCGGTGACCTTGGTCAAGCTCATGCCCAACGGCAGTTCGGCGTTGATCGCGCCGACCTCATGATCCAGCGCCTTGCCCAGATCCAGTCCGTTCCAGCCATCGCGCATGACGATGCCGAGCAACAACGCCGGTTCGCCATTGTTGCGAATCATGAAGGTGGCCGGATCTTCATAGCCGCGCTTGACCGTGGCGATGTCCGACAGCTTCAGCGTGCGGCCGTGCGCCACCACCGGCGTGTCCCGAATCTTCTGCAGCGAATCGAAAGCGCCGTCCAGGCGGATGAATACCTCCGGGCCCTTCGTCTGCACGGAGCCGGCCGGCGTCAGCGCGTTCTGGCTGTTGAGCGCGGCGAATACATCCTGCGGGCTCACGCCCAGCGTGGCGAGGCGGTCATGCGAGAACTCGACATAAATCCGCTCCGACTGCTCGCCGATGATGTTGACCTTCTTCACGCCCGGCACATGCAACAAGCGTTGGCGCAGCGTCTCCGCATCGCGCACCAGCAAGCGCTGCGGTTCGCCCCTGGCCTTGAGTGCGAACAGCGCAAAGGTGACATCCGCATATTCGTCGTTGACCAGCGGCCCGATCACGCCGGGCGGAAGATTGTTGATTTCGTCCCCGGTTTTCTTTCGCGCCTGATAAAACTCTTCCTGTACTTCCGACGGCGGCGTGCTGTCGAGCAAAGTCAATGTGGTGAAGGCCAAGCCGGGCCGTGTGTAGGTTTCGGTGCGGTCGTACCAGCGCAATTCCTGCATGCGCTTTTCGATCTTTTCGGCGACCTGGTCCTGCATTTCCTGCGCGGTGGCACCGGGCCACGCGGTGATGATGGTCATCACTTTGACCGTGAAGGCAGGATCTTCCGCACGGCCCAGCTTGAAGAATGAAACAAGCCCTGCCAACGAGATCAGAAAGATCAGGAACAAGGTGATGGAGCGCTCGCGCACTGCGAGCGCAGAGAGATTGAAACGACCTTCGCTCACGGGCTGACTCCTTCGCGTGCCATCGCGACGTCTTGGCTTGCCACGCGCACCTGCTCACCGTCGTGCAGCAGATGCGCGCCAAGCGCCACGACTCGATCGCCTTGCTTGAGTTGGCCGGTGACGCGTGCACTGTCGTCATCCACGTGCTGGACAACGACTGGCTGCCAGAACACCTTGGCCGGTTCGCCGTGGATGACCCACACGCCAGATCCCTTGCCCGCGTCGAACAACGCGCCCATCGGCACCTGCAAGCCACCTTGCACATAGCCGCGTCCATCGGGAAGCTGGATCGTGACCGTGCTGCCTAACGGAGCGTTGGCCAACGCTCCGCCCAGCACATACCGCGCTTCAAACGTGCGGGTCAGTGGATCGGCCGCATCCGAGAGCTGTCGCAACGTGGCCGGCACGCTCACGCCTTCCTTGCCGAACAGCGCCGCTTGCGCGATGGAACCGATCGCGGGGCGCAGCGTTTCCGGCAGCTGCACCACCGCCTCGCGCGGCCCGGCGTGCGCCAGACGCACCACCGTCTGTCCCGCGCTGACGACCTGGCCCGGTTCGGCCAGCGTTTCCATCACCACGCCATCGCCATCGGCCACCAGCTCCGCATAGCCGCTGGCGTTGTTGGCCACATTGGCATCGGCTTCGGCGGCGCTCAATTGCGCCTTGGCGGCATCGGCCGCGGCCTTGATCTGGTCATACGTGGAGGCGGAGATCGCGCCGGTACCGCGCAAGTCGCGGTAGCGGGCCTCATCGTCCGCGGTCTGCTTGGCCCGTGCGCGTGCGGCGATAACTGCCTCTTGCCGCGCCTGTGCAGCGAGCTTCAGGTCGACCGGATCGATGCGCATCAGTGGCTGGCCGCGCTTGACGGTCTGCCCCGCATCCACCAGCCGTTGCAGCACCTTGCCGGAAACACGAAAGCCAAGATCGCTCTGCACTCGGGCAGCGACGATGCCGGTAAACGAACGTGTGGCGGGCGTCGCGCCCTGGACCACGGCGGCGCGCACCAGCGGTGCCTCGGTGCGCGGATCGGTGGGCGCCTTTCCGCCGCAAGCGACGAGTGCAAAAGGGAGTGCCAAGACGACGGCGGAGGTAGCAAGACGAAGCCGGAACATGAGAAGCCCCACGGGCGAAGTGACCTGGGCTTCATTCTGCTATCTAGTGACTAAATTAGTCAATAGTCACTATTCGATTCCCGCATCAGGGCGACAGGCTGCGCAACACCAGGCTGGACAGTTGCCCTGGGGCCTCCTCGGTGTAGTCGAAGCTGTGCTGCAGCAGCAGCGGATTGAAGTAGGGACGCATCACCAGGTAGATCGCCGCGGCGGTCTCGTCCAGCGGTGTCTTGCGTTCGAAATCCCCGCTCTGCCGGCCCTCCTGCAGGATCTCCTTGAGCAATGCTTGCACGCGCTCCTCGTAGGCCACCACCGCCGACCAGCGTTCCGTCGCCGCCGATGCGGCGATCTCGTAAAGCTTGCGGTCGCGGAACAGCAGTCGCAGGGTGGCTTCGGTGAACCCCTTGAACATTCGCCGGAGCTTTTCCGGCGGCAGATCGGCTTCCGCCATGGTGGCCTTCACTTCGGTTTCGATCTCTTGCAGGCAGTTGGCGCAGATCATTTCGCCGATGGCCTGCTTGGACTCGAAGAACTTGTAAATGTAGGCCTTGGAAAACCCGATCGCCTTGGCCAGATCGGAAACGGTGGTTTTCTCGTAGCCATACCGGCTGAAGTGCTCGGTGGCGGCGACGACGATTTGATCCCGCACCTCGTGGTCGACCGGGCCACGGGCGGACTGGGGAGTGGTGGCTGCTTTTCTCATGGATGGGAGCTTACCCCGCGTTCGAAGAATGGACAACTTGTGACTATTTGGTAATATGGTCACAACTATCAGCGGGAGCGAATCCATGTCGCCCAAACACATCCTTGTCGCGCTGTTCGCTACCGGCCTCCTCGCGGGCTGCGCGGTCGGCCCCGATTACGTCCGGCCCGACATCGCCATGCCAGAACATTTCCAGGGCCAAGCCGAGATCGATCAGCGGCACGCGACAGCCAACGCCGACCTCGCCACATGGTGGACAGGCTTCGGCGATCCGACATTGACCAAATACGTAACACTTGCGTTGGAACAGAACCTGGATCTTGCGCAGGCATCCGCGCGCGTTGCCCAGGCACGTGCAGGCTTGGGCGCCGCGAATGCGGCGTTGTTGCCTTCCGGCAACATCAGTGGTCAGGCGGCCAGGGTCTATCAATCGGTCCAATCGCCACTGGGCCAAGTCTTGAATGCGACACCCGGGTTCGACCGCTACGGCAATGACTACGAGGTCGACTTCAATGCCAGCTGGGAATTGGACGTGTTCGGGGGCTTGCGTCGCGGACGGCAAGCGGCATTGGCGGATTACCAGGCATCCGAAGCGGGCGCCGTCGCCACGCGCTTGGCGGTGGCGGCGCAAACCGCCGACGTCTACATCACTATTCGCGGACTGCAAGCGCGGCTGAACGTGGCGCGCAAGCAGGTACGCACGCAGCAGGATCTGCTCGCCACCATCAAACTTCTTTACAGCAAAGGACTAGCGGCCGAACTTCAAGTACGGCAGGCCGAAGGGGCGCTTGCGCAGGTGCAGGCATCCGTCCCGGTGCTTGAAGCAGGCTTGGACGCCGCCATGAATGCATTGGACGTGATGCTGGGCGCGCAACCCGGCACGCATCGTGCGGAGCTGATGGAAGCGGGTGATATTCCGGTCGCCCCGCAAATCGCCACTACTGAAACGCCAGGCGAACTGCTCAGGCGTCGGCCCGACCTGATCGTGGCCGAGCGTCGTCTCGCCGCATCGAACGCGCGCATCGGTGTCGCCATTGCCGAGTACTACCCCAAACTCTCGTTGAGTGGATTGATCGGCGGTGCGACCTCGGTGGCGGGCGGGAATCTGTTCACCGGCGGTGCCAATCAAGCGGCCGGCGTGTTGGGCTTGCGCTGGCGACTGTTCGATTTCGGTCGCATCAATGCGCAAATTCAGCAAGCCAAGGGACAGCAAGCCGAGATGTTGGCTGCGTATCGGCTTGCAGCGCTCCACGCAACCGAAGATGTCGAGAACGCCTTCTCGGCACTGGTCAAGCGCGAAGAAGAAGCGGCCGTGCTCACCCAGGGTGTGGATTCGTTTAGCCGCGCACGAGAAGCCTCGTTTGCGGCCTATCAAAAAGGTGTTGTCAGTCTGATCGAAGTCTTGCAGGCCGATGAAAACCTGCTGCGTGCTTCCGATGAACGTGTGCAAGCGCAAACGGAGTCGGCACGCGCTGCAGTTGCTGCATTCAAAGCACTGGGCGGTGGGTGGCAAGCTGACGGAACCCAGGCGGTAGCCATCAAGTAGCAGCATGTCACGCATACGCTGGAGCCGAGCGGAAGGTGCTTGCGCTAACCATGATGACGCTCGTTGATGGCGTGCTGTACCTCAACATGAGCATGTCCAATGACATCCTTGATGAGGCGCTTCGCGCTGCGCTTGGCATGCTTTTCAAATCGACGTTCTTGGACAACGACGACACGGTCATGACTGCCCCTCGGTCTAAGCAAGACAGGCCCGCCAGGAAATCTGACGTTCAAGTCACTGTCCTGCCTGGAAATTCTTGAGAGGTAGCCCCGCTTTGTCTTGGGCCATTTGCTGGCCAATGGCGTTGCGTGGGCCTAGGCGCGGCGTGTTTCCGGGCCAGGCTCGGTAGAACGCGTCTGTAGTACTAATCTGACAACCTGTCGGGCTTCTTCCTGATTTTTTGCGGCTTTCTTCCAGTGCACTCTGTCCTCGCCGGTTGGCCATTCCTCTGCGAGACCGGTGGTTAGCAACTTTCAGTTTCATCGCCCCCTAGGATGAAGTTTCTGGCCCCCGAAAGGGGGCCTTTCTATGTGGGGATTGGCTGGGCAGCGTAGGAATCGTGACACGAGCCGCCCAAACAGTGTTGATGAGGCACGCGATGAGTTCGCGGTGATCAATGAAGATCGCGAACTGCGTGCACCAGCCGGCCAACTGGCTGCCTTCGCCTATTGGAAAGTCGCTGGATATCGCGCGTTGAAGGATGTGAAAGGCGAAAATCCGCCCGCTTCGTTCTCATGAACATCATGTGAAAACGCCTCATTGAGGCTTACGCCAGCGTAGCGGCTGATGGCGTTTTTTAGTATCAGTCCTATGTCTTCGGCACACGAAGATTCCTATGATCCCTACATCCGATAAAGGAATAGCCTTACACGACGACGCCAACGCAGCGATGGCGAGATAGGGAGAAGAAGGCCGGCGATTTGAACGGCCAGTCAGTGGGAGTCATCACGTGAGGACACGACCATGCGTATCGCCATTCTCGAAGACACCGTGAAGCAGGCTTATACCGTCGCCAACTGGTTGACCCGGGCGGGTTATGAATGCGTGATTCGCCACGACGGCGACAGTTTCGTGAGCATGCTCGAGCATGAGCCCGCCGACATGCTGCTGCTGGATTGGGATGTGCCCGGCAAGTGCGGCATCGACGTGCTGAAGTGGGCGCGCGCCATGCGTGAGCACAGCGGCGTGCCCATCATCATGCTGACCCAGCATGACGACGAAAGCAGCATCGTGCAGGGCCTGGATGCCGGTGTTGACGACTACGTGGTGAAGCCGGCCCGTGAGCAGGAACTGGTTGCCCGTATCCGCGCGCAAGTACGCAAGTACTACCCGGAAAACATGCGCGAGAAAAAGATCAAGGTTGGCCGCTATACGCTGGATGCCGATGCACGCAGCGTCGTGGTGGATGGCGTGGACGGCCAGAAAGTCGTGAACTTGCCGGAGCGTGAATTCGAGCTTGCGATGCACTTTTTCCGCAATGTCGGCTGCGTGGTGACTAAAGGTGAACTCAGCGAAAAGATCTGGGGCCAGAGCGATGTCAAATACGATGCGACCCTGGCCACTTATGTCAGCAAGCTGCGCAACGCCCTGCAGTTGCGTTCCAAGAACGGCATGCTGATTTCCACCGTGTACAACCATGGCTATCGCCTGGAAGAACTGCTGCAGCCGGGACGCCGCCAGGCGACCGCTCCCGGCTTGCGCGCTTCTGCACAGCGAGACGCAGCGAGACATTAGGTAGGGTCGTCGCACTCGTTGCAGCCTGCGATTGCCATTCCAGCCTTCACCTAAGCCTCGCTTTATAGAGAGAAGGCAAAGCCGCACCGCCCAACAGGGAGCGCCAGATGTTGTCGAGCGATGCCAGCATGCGACGCGTTTCCCGCACCACGTGGGCGCGGATCTTTTTCATGGGGTTGCTGCTACTGATGGCCGCTTTCAGCTGGCATCCGATGGGGGCGTCGATGTCGGGCGCCTTCGACAAGATCTGGTTCGATACGGCGTCCCGGTTGTTTGTCCATCCCAGTTCCGGTCAGGTCGCCGTCGTGCTGATCGATGACAAAGGCTTGAGCGAGTACGGCTCGGAAGGTGTGGCCGCGCGTACCGGTGGGTTGATACAACGCCTCGATCAGGCCGCAAGCATCGTCCTCGACTATTCCCTTGCCAACGATGTGCAGGCCGATGCACTGGCGGCCAGCATGGCACAGAGTGGCCGTGTCGTATTGCCGACGGCAGGCGGCCAAAAGGCGGACACGTTACCGACAGTGCTTGCAGTTGCTGCCGCTGGACGCGGACAGCGGCATGTCACCGTAGGGCATTACGGTGTGGTAACCGGCTTTGTGCCTTATTGGCCGGCCGAACAAGGTGGCTATCCGAACATCGTGCTCGAAGCCATTCGTGTTGCCGGCGCCGAGCACGTGCATGAGCAATCGCGTGCACATCAACGTTCCTATGCCCTATCGCTGGCATCGTCGCGGACCGATGCGGTGCTGGTGATGCCAGGGAGGCCGCACCAGTTGCCGTCATATTCCCTAGCGGATGTGCTCGATGGCCGCGTACCCGCAGACGCATTCGACGACCGTATCGTCTTTGTCGGTGAAGCGCTGGGCGAAGACGCCGGCTTCCAGATTTCTTCGCTCAATATGGACGCCGTATCACGCCCGCAACTGGATGCGCGGATAACGGATGCCGTGCTTAGCGGCAACATGGCCAGCGAGCTGCCCGGCACGGTGGCCATACCGATCTATCTGGTGATTGCCCTGGGCATGGTGCTGATCTGCGCATGGATTCCCGGGCGTTGGGTGCATGCCGCTGCCTTGGGCTGGTTTGCACTGATGTTTTTGTTGCCGATGCTGCTGCTGGCGACATGCCATCGTTGGATTGGCTTGGGGCTGCTGCCGCTGGCGTGCGTTTTCATCTACACGCATTTTGCGTGGGAGCGTTTGCGACGAACGCAAAACCTCTTGAAACGGGAAGTGGGCAAGCTGCGTGCGATCGCCTCGGCAGTAAACGTGGTCCAAGCCACGACGCCCGTGCCGGCATCGTCCGGCCGTCGCAGTGATCCGTTGCGCGACGTGCGGCTGGCGCTGCGCGAAATCCGTAGCCTGCAAAGCACCTTCGTCAGCATGATCAATCAGTTGCCGCATCCGGTATTCGTGGTAACCCATCGCAAGATATCGGTATGGAACGCCAAGGCGGTAGAGATGTTGGCGGAACCTGCCGCTCGCGATGCCGGCGTGTCGCTGGACGACGTGCAGCAACTCGTAAACCAGCATTGCCAAGGCGATGAAAGCGACAGCGTGGAGGTGCGGTTTGGCGGGCGCGAACACATGTTGTTCCATGTACCTTACGCCAGCGTCGGCACGTCCCTGCACCCGCGCATGGAGGAAGAGCAGGCATCGTCCCTGGTCTGCCTTATCGATATCACCGACATCAAGCAAGGCATCACGCACGACAAGCAGGCTTTGCGCCATATCGCTCACGACTTGCGCAGCCCGATCTCCACCATTCTGTCGTTGATCGAGGAGCGCGCTGAAGGGCGGCATCGCGATGTGCCGCATGATCGCGCCTTCCTGGAAGATTTGCGCCGGCAAGCCGACTATTCGCTACGCGTCGCCAAGGATTTTTTGCAGCTCTCGCGCGCCGAGCAGATTCAGCGTGAGAGCTTTGCGCCGGTGACCTTGCTGGATATCGCTACCGAAGCGATGGATCAGCTATGGCCGGCAGCGCAGAACAAAGCGATCGAGTTGATAGGTCCGGAGTGCGATGTAGAGGACACATTGATCATGGGCAACCCGGACATGCTGATCCGAACCTTGGTCAACGTCATCGACAACGCACTCAAATACTCGCCGCCACATACCGCTGTTACCGTGCGTCTGGTGGACGAAGGCGAGGATGGCCTGGTGCTGCATATTGTCGATCAGGGCATGGGTATCGCCGAGAGCGACGTGCCGCATCTGTTCGAACCCTTCTTCCAGGTTGGGGGTGGCAGGCGCAACGGGGACATGGGCGTCGGGCTGGGGCTGCCGTTCGTGAAAGCCGTGATCGAGCGGCATGGTGGTTCCATCATGGTTGCCAGTCAGCTGGGGCAGGGCACTGATTTCCGGATCGTATTGCCGCGTGCGTAGACCGCCATGTTCATGTTGCTGCGCCTATTCGCCGCAACCGCTGACGTCAACATGCAATCCACGTAACATGCCGCACGTCATCTTCACCGCGCGGAGCCGCCATGACCTATCTATGGATCAAAAGCCTGCATGTCGTGTTCGTGATGGCCTGGATCGCGGCGGTGTTTTATTTGCCGAGGATCCTGGTGAATATCGCTGAGGCGGGGGATGAGCCAGCGGTAAAAGCACGCTTGTGCCTGATGGGGCGTCGGCTGTATCGCTTCGGCCACAATCTGTTTGGCATCGCCTTTCTGTTCGGCTTGGCCTTGTGGCAAGGCTGGCGTGTGTTTCCGCAGGCATTGCCGAACGTGGTGGGGCCGTTGCATTGGATCGACGCGAAACTCACGCTGGTGGTTTTGCTGCTCGTGTATTTCGTCTGGACGGGGCGTTTGCTCAAGCGTAGCGAGCAGGGAGGGGCATTGCCTTCCGCGCGTACCTTGCGGCTGTTGAACGAGCTGCCGATCCTGCTGTTGCTGGGTGTGGTGTTTTTTGTGATTGCCAAGCCGTTCTGACAACGCACCCCACGGCTTGCGTAGGTTGGGGTAAGCAGCACGCGAAGCCCAACATCCGGAATGCATGTAGATAGCGATGTTGGGGTTCGCACCCCAACCTAGGTTTCGTGCACACGTCACGCGGCAATCTGGTGATATTCGCGATACCACTTCACGAACTTCGCCACGCCTTCCTCAATCGATGTGTTCGGCGCATAACCCACATCACGCCGCAGCGCCGATACGTCTGCCCAAGTGTCGGGCACATCACCCGGTTGCATCGGCAACAGGCGCTTTTCCACGGTGCGCCCCAGATTCCGTTCCATCAGCTCAATGAAGTGCATCAGCTGCACGGGCTGGTCGTTGCCGATGTTGTACAGGCGATACGGTGCGCTGGACGTCCCAGGGTTCGGTTGTGTGGCGTCGTAAGTAAGATCGGGCTGGGCAATGTGATCGAGCGTGCGGATCACGCCTTCGACGATGTCATCGACGTAAGTAAAGTCACGGCTATGGTTGCCGTGGTTGAACACATCGATCGGCTCGCCGCGCACGATGCGGTCGGCAAACAGGATGGGCGACATGTCCGGACGGCCCCATGGACCATAGACGGTAAAGAAGCGCAGCCCGGTGGTGGGCAGGTCATACAGATGGCTATAGGTATGCGCCATCAATTCGTTGGCTTTCTTGCTGGCGGCGTACAGGCTGACCGGATGATCGACGGCGTCTTCGACTGCGAACGGCAATTTGCGGTTGGCGCCATAGACCGAGCTGGACGATGCGTAGACCAGGTGCTCCACCTTATGGTGGCGGCAGGCTTCCAGAATATTGACGAAGCCGACCAGATTGCTCTGCGCATACGCGTGCGGATTTTTCAGCGAATAACGCACGCCGGCCTGAGCCGCGAGGTTGACCACGCGCTGGGGCTGGAAATCGTGGAAGATGCGATTCACTGCCGCGGCATCGGCCAGGTCGCCGCGCAGATGTGCGTAATGCGAATGCGTGGCGAAGCGAGCCAGGCGGGCCTCTTTCAGCGCCGGGTCGTAATAGTCGTTGTGATTATCGATGCCATGAACCTGATCGCCCCGGGCCAGAAGACGTTCCGTGAGGGCAGCGCCAATAAAGCCGGCCGAGCCGGTGACGAGTACACGCATCGCAAGGTCCTTGAGGTGAGTTGCCCATTGTATAGCTGGCAGGTCGTCGCGGAATTGACACGGCCGCTGCGCTAAACTAGCGTTCGGTTCCCAACTTTTCGAGACAAGGTGGCCCGCGCCCAGGCGCCGGTCGAGTGTGCGACATGGCAACTACGAGCTTCCATCGCTGATTTCCGCCACGCCTGTCTTTTCATGCAAAGGGCGCGTGCGGCGCCCTTTTTGTTTTTCGAGATATCGCCCCATGATCGAAATCACGCTACCCGACGGCAGCAAACGCCCCTTTGACCATTCCGTCACGGTGCAGGACGTGGCCGCCTCCATTGGCGCCGGCCTGGCCAAGGCCACCCTGGCCGGCAAGGTGGATGGCAAGCTGGTCGATGCCAGCTTCACGATCGACCATAACGCCAGTTTGGAAATCGTCACCGAGAAAAGCCCGGAAGCGTTGGAGATTCTTCGCCACTCCACCGCGCATCTGCTGGCCCAGGCCGTGCAGCGTCTGTTCCCCGGCGCGCAGGTCACGATCGGCCCGGTGATCGTCAACGGCTTCTATTACGACTTCGCCTACGAGCGCCCCTTTACGCCCGACGATCTGGTGAAGATCGAAGCGGAGATGGAAAAGATCGTGAAGGAGCAGCTGCCTGTTACGCGCAGCGTGAAGTCGCGCGATGACGCCGTCGCGTTTTTTCGCGGCATTGGCGAGGCCTACAAGGCCGAGATCATCGAGAGCATTCCATCCAATGAAGAACTTTCGCTCTACACGCAAGGCGAGTTCACCGACTTGTGCCGCGGTCCGCACGTGCCCAACACAGGCAAGCTGCGCGCCTTCAAGCTGATGAAGGTGGCCGGCGCGTATTGGCGCGGCGATTCCAACAACGCCATGCTGACGCGCGTGTACGGCACGGCATGGTTGAGCGACAAGGATCTGAAGGCCTACCTGCATCAGCTGGAAGAAGCCGAGAAGCGTGACCACCGCAAGATCGGCAAGGCGCTGGACCTGTTCCATCAGCAGGAAGAAGCGCCCGGCATGGTGTTCTGGCATCCCAACGGCTGGGCCATTTGGCAGACGGTGGAGCAATACGTGCGCGGCGTGTACCGCAAGAGCGGCTACCAGGAAGTGCGCGGCCCGCAGATCATGGACGTGAGCCTGTGGAAAAAATCCGGCCACTGGGACAACTACCAGGAAAACATGTTCTTCACGGAGTCGGAAAAGCGGACCTACGCGCTCAAGCCGATGAATTGCCCCGGCCACGTGCAGATCTACAACACCTCGCTGCATAGCTACCGCGACCTGCCGGTCCGCTATGGCGAATTCGGCGGCTGCCACCGCAACGAACCGTCGGGTGCCCTGCACGGCATCATGCGCGTGCGCGCGTTTACGCAGGATGATGGTCACATCTTCTGCACAGAAGACCAGATTGAATCGGAAGTGACCGCGTTCCACCAGCAGGCCATGAAGGTGTACGCCGATTTCGGCTTCGAGGACATCGCCTTGAAGATTGCCATGCGGCCGGACAAGCGTCTGGGCAGCGACGAGGTGTGGGATCGTGCCGAGAACGCCTTGCGCGCCGCGCTCAACGCCGCCGGTGTGCAATGGGAAGAGCTGCCGGGCGAGGGCGCGTTCTACGGCCCGAAGATCGAGTACCACATGAAAGATTCGATCGGCCGCGCCTGGCAGGTCGGCACCATGCAGGTGGACTTCATGATGCCCGAGCGCCTGGGCGCCGAGTATGTGGACGAGCACAGCCAGCGCCGGCATCCGGTGATGCTGCATCGGGCCATCGTCGGCTCCATGGAGCGCTTCATCGGCATCCTGATCGAGCATCACGCCGGCAATCTGCCCGCGTGGCTGGCGCCGGTGCAGGCGCAGGTCTTCAGCATCACGGATGCCCAATCCGGCTACGTCCGCGAAGTGGCGCAAACCCTTGTCGATAAAGGTTTCCGGGTGCATGCCGATTTGCGCAACGAAAAGGTCGGCTATAAAATCCGCGAACATACGTTGCAGAAAGTGCCCTACCTGCTTGTGGTCGGCGATCGCGAAAAGGAATCGGGCACTGTTTCTGTGCGTACGCGCTCCGGCGAAGACCTCGGCAGCATGCCGCTGGCCAACTTCATCGAACGCCTGGAGGCCGAGACGCGGCGCTGATCAAGCCGCCCGGCCAATGTAAAACACCTTCTGGAGGATAGTGGTATCGCCACCACAGAAACTAAGGGCAACCGCCGCAACCATGAGATCCGCGTACCGCGCGTACGTGTGATCGGACCGGATTCCGAACAGCTCGGCATCCTCACCCGCGACGAGGCGCTGCGCGCCGCCGAGGAAGCAGGGCTCGACCTGGTCGAGATCCAGCCCAACGGCGATCCGCCGGTCTGCCGCATCATGGATTACGGCAAGTTCAAGTTCGAAGCCCAGAAGAAAGCCCAGGCCGCCAAGAAGAAGCAGAAGCAGGTCGAGATCAAGGAAGTGAAGTTCCGTCCGGTCACGGACGTGGGCGACTACCAGATCAAGCTGCGCAACATGCTTCGCTTCCTGGAAGAGGGCGACAAGGTCAAAGTGACCATTCGCTTCCGTGGCCGCGAAATGTCTCACCAGGATCTCGGCCAGGAACTCGCCAAACGCATCCAAGAGGATGTGGGCGAGAACGGTGTGGTCGAATCCTTCCCGCGCCTGGAAGGCCGGCAGATGGTGATGATGATCGGGCCCAAAAAGAAATAAGCGAGCGTAGGTTGGGGTGCGAACCCCAACATCATTGTCCTGATCGACTGGGGAGGTTGGGGCTCTCACCCCAACCCATGCGGTTTCGGCAAAAAACGGCCAACTCAGGCTGGTTTTGGCCCCCCGCTTCCCGTACAATCGCCGGTTCGCGACCCGCAAGGAAGGGTCGTGCACCGATCCTGGCAGGACGGAAAGTGCAGACTCCAGGGGCTGCCGCCAGATCAGTCAGAAACCGGGGCCAGTCCCCATCAAGGAGCATCCCATGCCCAAGATCAAGACCAACCGTGCGGCGGCGAAGCGTTTTCGCAAGACCGCGTCCGGTAAGTTCAAGGCCGGTCACGCCTTCAAGTCACACATCCTGACCAAGAAGTCGACCAAGCGTAAGCGCAACCTGCGCGCCACCAACCACGTCAAGGCATGCGACACCAAGGGTGTAGCACGCATGTTGCCGTATCTCTGAGACGGGAGGACTGAACCATGGCTCGTGTTAAGCGTGGCGTTACCGCCCGTCGTCGTCACAAGAAGATCATTGGCCGCGCGAAGGGCTACTACAACGCCCGTCGCAAGGTCTTCCGCGTTGCCAACCAGGCCGTCATCAAGGCCGGTCAATACGCCTATATCGGCCGCAAGCAGAAGAAGCGCCAGTTCCGCGCCCTGTGGATCGTGCGTATCAATGCAGCCGCCCGTCAGTTCGGTTTGTCCTACAGCCGCCTGATCAACGGTCTGGCGAAGGCCGGTATCACCGTTGACCGCAAGGTGCTGGCAGACATCGCCGTGCACGACATCAAGGCTTTTGGGGCCATCGCAGAAAAAGCGAAGGCCAGTCTGGCCGCTTGATCGTCGAACACTGACGAAATGATGTGAATCAAGCGGGGAGAAGGCCTCAAGCCTTCTCCCCGTTTTTTGTTTTGAGCTTTGCTGAAGGACACAGGTATCCACCCACTTCGGTGATCTCCCCTTGTGCCGTCATCCCCCCGCTTTCGCAGGAATGACGGCGAGCAAGATGGAGTTTCAGGAAGGGGAGGGGGGCGAAATCAACATGAACCAAGCCGAGACCGCATCGATGGAAGACCTCGACACCCGCGCCACCCAGGCGCTGGCGGAAATCGACAAGACCGACACGCTCGATGGGCTCGATGCGCTGCGCGTGAGCCTCCTGGGCAAAAGCGGCATCGTCACTGCCGCACTGAAGGCGTTGGGCACCCTGTCGCCGGAAGAGCGCAAGGCGCGCGGCGCCGAAGTGAATCGCCTGAAAGAGCGCCTCAACGATGCGCTGACTGCGCGCAAGCAGATGCTGGAACAAGCCGAGCTCGACCACCGGCTCGCTTCCGAAAAGCTCGACATCAGCATGCCTGGCCGCAACGGCGAACGTGGCGGCATTCACCCCATCACGCGCGCACTTGAGCGCATCGCCGCGATCTTCGCGCGCCTGGGTTACCAGCGCGCCGACGGCCCTGAGATCGAAGACGACTGGCACAACTTCGAAGCGCTGAACTTCCCGCCGCACCATCCGGCGCGCGCGATGCACGACACCTTCTACTTTGGCGATGGCCGCCTGCTGCGCACGCACACCTCGCCAGTGCAGATTCGCTCGATGATAGGCCGGCAGCCGCCGATCCGCGTGATCGCACCCGGCAAGGTGTATCGCAGCGATTCCGATCAAACGCACTCGCCGATGTTCCACCAGATCGAAGGCCTGCTGGTGGACGAAACCTCCAGCTTCGCCGATCTGAAAGGCACGCTGGCCGAATTCATCCGTGCCTTCTTCGAACGCGATTTCGAAATGCGCTTCCGCCCGAGCTATTTTCCCTTCACCGAGCCTTCGGCCGAAGTAGACATTCGCTGGGATGCCGAAGACGGCAGCACCCGCTGGCTGGAAGTGCTCGGCTGCGGCATGGTGCATCCGAACGTGCTGAAGAACTGCGGCATCGATCCAGAGCGCTACACCGGCTTTGCCTTCGGCCTGGGTGTGGAACGCTTCGCCATGTTGCGCTACGGCGTTTCCGATCTGCGCGCGTTCTTCGAGAACGATCTGCGCTTCCTCAAACAATTCGCCTGAGGCCGGTATCGTCAATCGATAATCGTGAATAGTGAAGAGCAAAAAACGTTTCTTGCATTATCGCGATTCCGGTGTCTGCCGATTCCCGACTCCCGATTTACGGATTTTGACCCATGAAATTCTCTGAAAATTGGCTGCGCCATCATGTTCCGACACGCGCCTCGCGCGACGAACTTGCTGCGACGCTCACGGCGATCGGTCTGGAAGTCGAGGATGTCACCCCGCTGGGCAATGCGCTCGATGGCGTCATCGTCGCGCGTATCGTCAGCGCACAGAAGCATCCGGAAGCCGATCGTTTGCAGGTATGCGAAGTGGATACCGGCAACGGTACGGTGCAGATCGTCTGCGGTGCACCCAACGCGCGCGCAGGCCTGGTCGCGCCGTTGGCAACGGTAGGCGCCACCTTGCCGGGTGGCATGGCTATCAAGGCGGCAAAGCTGCGTGGGGTGGAATCGTTCGGCATGCTTTGCTCGGCCAAGGAGCTGGGCGTCGATCCCGACGCTTCGGGTTTGCTGGAGCTACCCGCAGATGCGCCCGTTGGTACAGCGCTCGCGTCCTATCTCGGCCTGCCTGATGCCACCATCGAGATCAAGCTCACCCCCAACCGCGCCGATTGTTTTAGTGTGCGTGGCATTGCGTTCGACGTCGCCGCTGCGCTGAACGGCGAGGTGATTCCCCTCAACACGCAACCCGTACCGCCGCAGACCGATGCCACGATGCATGTCGCGCTCGAAGCGGGTTCTCGCGTGCCGCGCTTTGCCGGCCGCGTTATCGACAACGTAAACGCCCATGCTCAAACACCGGTATGGATGGCCGAACGGCTGCGTCGTAGCGGCTTGCGTCCTATCAGTTTCCTGGTCGACGTCACGCAATACGTGATGCTGGAACTCGGGCAGCCAATGCATGCTTTCGACAAGGACAAACTGGAAGGTGACGTCGTCGTGCGTCCCGCGCGCAAGGGCGAGTCGCTGGCATTGCTCGATGGCCGCACAGTGACCTTGGACGAGGATTTTCTGGTGGTGTCCGATAGCCGCGGTGGCCGAGGCGCGCGTGCTGTTGCGTTGGGCGGCATCATGGGCGGTTCGGAAACACGCGTTACCGATGACACGCGCAATGTATTTCTTGAAGCCGCGCACTGGATTCCATCGGCCATCATCGGCCGCAGTCGCAAGCTGGGCATGTACACCGATGCGGGACACCGCTTCGAGCGCGGTGTCGATCCCGCGCTACCGGGCGTTGCCATCGAATATGCGACGCGTTTGATTCTCGATATCGCCGGCGGCGTTCCTGGCCCGCTGCTCGACGCGACATTGCCCGAAAGTCTGGTTGCGCCGAAGCCGATCCTGCTTCGGCGCGCCCGATTGGCGCGCGTGCTTGGCTTGAGCGTGGCGGAAGACGAAGTCGCACGCATCTTCACCGCACTGGGCATGACGGTCGACGCGGTGGCAGATGGTTGGCGCGTCACCGCGCCGAGCCGGCGCTTCGACATCGAGCGCGAAGAAGATCTCATCGAAGAAGTGGCGCGCATCCACCGTTACGAAAATATCCCGACGCATACGCCGGGCGGTGCACTGGCGCTCGCGGTCGAACCCGAGGGGCGCCTCAATGAACTGGCGGTGCGCGAGCAGTTGGCGGCTCGTGACTACTACGAAGCGGTAAATCTTGCCTTCGTCAGTCATGCCTTGCTGGAGCAGTGGGGCTTCATCGAGCAGTTGGTCCCGCTCGCCAACCCGCTGTCGGCCGACCTGGCGGTGATGCGTCCCTCGCTGCTGCCCGGTTTGATCCAGGCGCTATCGCACAACCGTGCGCGCCAGCAGGATCGCGTGCGCCTGTTCGAACTGGGGCGGGTGTTCAGGGCGGGCGATCCGCCGCTGGAAACGCCGAGCCTCGCCATCGTCGCCAGCGGCAACGTATGCGCCGAGCAATGGGGCGAGGCCGCGCGCGCATTGGATTTCTTCGACCTCAAGGGCGACCTGGATGCCCTGGTCGCCTGGGGCGGCGAGCCGCAGCGCTGGGCCGTCCATGCCGATGGTCTGCCGGGCTGGCTGCATCCCGGCCGGGCGGCGCGGGTGACGCGCGACGGTGAGACCGCCGGCTATCTCGGCGCGCTGCACCCCCGCTTGGCCAAGCTGTTGGATCTCGGCCCGGACGTGCACGTGCTGGAGCTGGCCCTTGCCCCGCTGCTTGTCCGACGTCTGCCGAAGGCACAGCCGGTGCCGCGCTTTCCGGCCGTGCGCCGGGACATCGCTGTTGACGTACCTGAACAGGTAAGTTGGTCACAGATTGAGCAGACCGTCCGCGGCACCCTGGGCGCCACCCTGGCAGCGCTGCGGCTGTTTGATCGATACAGCGGCAAAGGGGTCGAAGCGAGCCGAAAGAGTCTCGCTATGGGCTTGATTTTGCAGGACGCTTCACGCACCCTTACCGACGACGACGCGGACAACTGCGTACGAAATGTGGTGTCGGCGTTGGGGGCTGCATGCGAGGCGAAATTGCGAGGGTAAGATGGCGGCGCTGACAAAGGCGGAGATGGCAGAGCGCCTCTTCCTCGAGGTGGGCCTTAACAAACGTGAAGCCAAAGAGTTCGTGGACGCCTATTTCGAGGTCGTCCGCGAGGCTCTGGAACGTGGCGAGCAGGTGAAATTGTCCGGTTTCGGCAATTTCGACCTGCGGCAGAAGAACCAGCGACCGGGTCGTAATCCTAAAACCGGCGAGGAGATTCCGATCTCCGCCCGCCGCGTGGTGACGTTCCGGCCAGGACAAAAACTCAAGGTGAGAGTCGAGGGCTATGCTGGATCAGGGGAATAACACCGAGCTGCCCGCCATCCCGGCCAAGCGCTACTTCACCATTGGTGAGGTCAGCGAACTGTGCGGGGTGAAGCCCCATGTGCTGCGCTATTGGGAGCAGGAGTTCCCGGCGCTCAACCCGGTCAAGCGCCGTGGCAACCGCCGCTATTACCAGCGTCATGACGTGCTGATGATCCGGCAGATCCGCTCGCTGCTGTACGACGAAGGTTTCACCATCACCGGCGCCCGCGCGCGCCTGGAAGGCCCGCAGGCCCGGATGGAAGCGAGCATGTCGCACCAGATCGTGCGGCAGGTGCGCATGGAGTTGGAAGAAGTACTCGCGCTGCTGCGTCGCTAAGCATACCTGCACCTACCGACACGCCTGTCGGTACTGCTACAATTTCTATCTTTGCTGGATCAGTCGGGGCGTAGCGCAGCCTGGTAGCGCATTTGCCTGGGGGGCAAAGGGTCGTCGGTTCGAATCCGGCCGCCCCGACCAATTCGCAGAATGACCAAGCGGCGCTCTCGGCGCCGCTTTTCGTTTAGGGGTCCCGACACGCTAGTCTCAGCGCCAGCCCACCCAAGGAGCTGGTCGCCATGCCGTCGAACAACTGTCATCCGAACGCCCCGCACGTGAAGTTGAAAGCTCCCGACTGGTACATCTCCTCGCTGATGATGGATCGCGCGCTCGACGCCATCCTGCGCCGGGTGAAGAAGCTTGATCGCAAGCACGACATTCCCTATCTCGCCGGTTACAGCCAGGACGGCAAGACCATCTACATCGATCGCCATCTGCCGAAGACGTTTACCTTTCGCGGCCGCACCATTGAGGTGGATCGCTTTTTGATTCTGCATGAGGAAGTGGAGAAGACGCTGATCGATCAGCTCGGCCTGCACTATCTCCACGCCCACCAGATCGCTACACGCGCCGAAGAAGCCGCCATCCATGCGCAACACATCACGTGGAAGGCTTATGACCGCTTTATGCAGAAATACGTAAAGAAAGTCGGCGATGAGCGCCTGAGCAAAGTGCCGGCAGATCTCGACCTCAAGCCATACCGCGATTACCACGATTACGAACTGCTGCGGCAAATGGAACAACACCTGGCGCGGGACAAGGTGCTTGCGCCCACCCAAAAGGCAGAACTGAAAAACTATGCTGCCGCGTTCCGCGAAGAGCTGCGGAGCGCAAGCACCCAGGCGAGAGGGCTACTGCTGCACCGAGCAAAAAAAACCGCATCCAAAAAGACGGCAGCTGTGAAGAAAGCCAGGTAGGCTGGGATGAAAATCCCAGCACCGCCATGCCCATAAACGCTGGGATTTCATCCCAGCCTACGTGATTCAATAAAGCACGCGAGTGCGTAGCGTGCCCGAAATCGCTGCCAATTTTTCCTTCAGCGCCGCAGCCTGCTCTTCGTCGGCAGACACATCGATCACCACGTAACCCACATCCGAATTCGTCTGCAGGAACTGCGCGTCAATGTTGATGTTGCCGGCGGAGAACAATTCGTTGATGCGCGACAGCACGCCAGGCACATTGCGATGGATATGCAGCAAGCGCCGGCTGCGCGGATGCTCCGGCAATGTCACTTCGGGGAAGTTGACGGCCGAAAGCGTGGAGCCGTTATCGCTATAACGCACCAGCTTGCTGGCCACTTCGATACCGATGTTGTCCTGCGCTTCCAGCGTGCTGCCACCGATGTGCGGTGTGAGAATCACGTTGTCCATGCCGACCAGCGGCGAGACGAAGGGATCGTCGTTACCTTTCGGTTCCACCGGAAACACGTCGATCGCTGCACCGCCGAGATGTTCTTTGCGCAGCGCATCGGCCAACGCATCGATGTCGACCACGGTGCCTCGCGACGCATTGATCAGCACCGCGCCCTTGCGCATGCGCGCGATTTCGCTCTTGCCGAACATCAGCTTGGTTGCCGGGGTTTCCGGCACGTGCAAGGTGACTACGTCCGCGCGTTCCAGCAGATCTTCCAAGCCCGCCGCCGCGCGCGCATTGCCGAGCGAAAGCTTGGTTTCGATGTCGTGGAAGATCACGCGCATGCCAAGGCTCTCGGCCAGCACGCCAACCTGCGTGCCGATATGGCCGTAGCCGATGATGCCGATCACCTTGTCGCGTACTTCGAAACTGCCGGCGGCGGACTTGGTCCAGCCACCGCGATGGCACAGCGCATTCTTCTGCGGAATGCCGCGCAATAGCATGATCGCTTCGGCAATCACCAATTCGGCCACGCTGCGCGTATTAGAGTAAGGCGCGTTGAAGACCGGAATGCCATGTTTGGCCGCGGCATCCAGATCAACCTGGTTGGTACCGATGCAATAGCAGCCAATGGCAATCAGCCGCTTGGCATGCTCCAGCACAGTCGCAGTCAAATGCGTGCGCGAGCGGATGCCGATGATGTGGGCATCGGCAATGCGCGCTTTCAACTCGTCCTCAGGCAAGGATTTGGCGTGATATTCGATCTGGCTATAACCGGCACGCTGAAATGTCTCCACCGCCGTGCGGCTCACGCCTTCTAGCAGCAGCACCTTGATATCTTGCTTGGGAAACGAGGTTTTCATGAGGGCATCGCGTTTGGAAGTCCAAACACTATGCCAGATTTTGTCGCGTTGCAGCACTAGACGTGCGAGGCAGGCGCTGGCACGCTGAGCGCTTCCCTTCCGGAGCCGCCATGAACCCGCAAGCCCTCGCCGATCTTTCCAGCCGTCTGCCCGACCTGCGCCTGCTTACCGAACCCGGTGACCTGGAGCATTACGGCCGCGACTGGACCCGGCGTTGGACTCCGGCGCCGCTGGCAATTGCGCTGCCGGCATCCATCGAAGAGGTGCAGGGCATCGTGCGCTGGGCCAACCAGCACAAGGTGGCGATCGTGCCCTCCGGCGGCCGCACCGGCCTCTCCGGTGGCGCCGTGGCAGCCAACGGCGAGCTGGTACTCAGCCTGGCGCGCATGAACCGGGTGCTGGGTTTCGATGCGGTCGATCGCACGCTGACCGTGCAGCCGGGCATCGCGTTGGAAGCCGTGCATACCGCGGCGCGCGAGCATGGCCTGATCTATCCCGTGGATTTTGCAGCGCGCGGTTCCTGCGCCATCGGTGGCAACATCGCCACCAATGCCGGCGGTATCCGGGTGATCCGTTACGGCAATACGCGCGAGTGGATTGCCGGCCTCAAAGTCGTGACCGGCAATGGCGAGTTGCTCGATCTCAACCGCGCTTTGATCAAAAACTCCAGTGGTTATGACTTGCGGCAATTAATGATCGGTTCGGAAGGCACACTGGGCATTGTGGTCGAAGCGACGCTGCGCCTCACCGATCCGCCGCCCGCTTCGCAGGTGATGTTGCTGGCGTTGCCGGACATGCATGCGCTGATGCAGGTGTTTGCGCTGTTTCGTGCGCAGTTGTCGCTGCAGGCGTTCGAGTTCTTTACCGACGTCGCACTCAAGCACGTGTTGGCGCATGGGGCGCAACGCGCGATCGATGGTGACTATCCGTATTACGTCGTCACCGAGTTCGATGCTGTCGATGAGCGCGCGCAGGAAGCGGCATTGGCCGTCTTCGAGCAAGGCATGGAACAAGGTTGGATCGCCGATGGCGTGATGGCGCAAAGCGATGCCCAAGCTGCTGCGCTATGGCGATTGCGCGAAGGCATTACCGAAAGCCTCGCGGTGCATAAGCCCTATAAAAACGATATTTCGGTGCGCATCAGCGCCGTGCCTGGTTTCCTGGAAGAAATCCAAGCGCTGCTCACGCGTGAATATCCGCATATGGAGGTCGTGTGGTTCGGGCATATCGGTGATGGCAACCTGCACATCAATGTGTTGAAGCCGGAGTCGTTGTCGGATGCGGATTTCATTGCGCAGTGCGAACACGTCACCAAGCTGCTTGCGGAGACTTTGCAGCGGCATGGCGGCAGTATTTCCGCCGAGCATGGCATTGGCCTGGTGAAGCG
>NZ_DATEJY010000265.1:0-5435 GCF_035277725.1 Dyella sp.
TGTTGGCGGCATGGTCGCATTGTATGAGCCCGATGCGGTGTTGGTTACCGGCAATACAAGTGTTGCGAAAGGCGCTGCACAAATTCGCGCGTTCTATGCCAGCTTTTTGGCAACCGGTGTTAAATTCAACGTCGGGGATCAGCGGCCAGCCATATTCAGCGGAGAGCTTGCCCTTACCTCCACGCAGTTGCCTAATGGCACAATCACGGCTGAGGTCGCGCGTAGGCAAAGCAATGGTTCGTGGCGTTGGGTTATCGATCAACCAGCTATTGCCAGGTAGTTCACTGCGTGTGCAACCTAACTACTCGCTCAACCGGACGCTTGCCCGTTGCGCGGGTTCTCGCCGGTTATCTCAAGCGTTAGGCGACACCAGCATGAATGAATACGTGTGGCTGAAGTTTTTCCACATTCTGATCGCCATTATCGCGCTGGGGACAAGCGCGGGGCTGGGCATCGTCATGGAATTCTATGGAGACCATCCCGTTCACGGGCTCTTCGTACTCCGCGCCGTAAAGCGCCTCGTGGCTTTCGTGGTGATTCCAGGTTACCTACTCATGGTTGTGACTGGCCTGTGGCTCACACATGACGCTTGGTCGTTTACCTTCAGATGGGTCCAAACTGCACTGGTTCTGTGGGTTCTTGGTGCGGTCGCTTTCACGGGTTCGCTCGTGCTTCTAAACAAGCAAATAGAGCTGTTCGAGGCAAACGGGCCTACTTCAACGTCGTACAAACGCGTTTCGTTGCTGGAGCGTTTCTTTGGCGGTGCGTCGGGGCTCATCATAGTCATCATTGTTTACCTCATGGTCGCCAAGCCGAGTCTTTCATGGTGATTGTGCCGCCCAACAAATCATTCCAGCGGACGCTTACCCGCTACGCGGGCTCACGCCGCTAAAATTGGCGCGTTAGCCTCATAAGGAGTCCTCTGTGCTCAAATCAATCAGTCACGTAGCCCTTGTCGTAACCGACCCCGCGCGTACTGCTCTCCTTTTCAAGGCTTTGTTCGCAACCCAGAGTGTCCGCCGCGTTGACGCGGATGGACACGACGAGACTTTCATCAACCTTGGCAATACCTGGTTCCTCCTCGCCAAAGCCACCGTTGAGCGGCAACGCACCGGCGACCACATCGCCTTCCATGTCACCAAAGCGGATCTCCTGGCAACTGTAGAGAAACTCAAAGCGATGAACCTGGAGTACATACTTGCCAGGGCAGACAGTTCACTGTATTTCTTTGACTACGATAATCACGTATTCGAACTCGATACGACAGATGTAAGCAGTGAACTTGGCCGTAGCGGCTGACGGTTCGTCCAACCGGACGCTCGCCTGCTACGCGGGTTGCCGTCGGCTGAGTTCAGGCGGTAGCACGCAACAAATCGTGTAGGAGATACCCGCCATGTCCGATACGGACAAGGTCTTTACCGGCTCCATACCGAAGCTCTACGAGACGCATCTTGTGCCGCTCATCTTTGAGCCTTACGCAACCGACTTGGCGGCACGACTGCATTCGAGGAATCCAACTCGCATCCTGGAAATTGCTGCCGGCACCGGCGTAGTGACTCGCGCTCTGGCCGCGGCGCTACCCGAAAGTGTCTCCATCGTCGCCACAGACTTGAATCAAGCCATGCTCGACCAAGCAGCGGCAACGGGAACTGTGCGGCCCGTCGAGTGGCGGCAAGCAGATGCGCTTGCCTTGCCCTTCGGGGCTGGCGCCTTTGATGCCGTGGTTTGTCAGTTCGGGGCGATGTTTTTCCCCGACAAGTCCAAGGCCTTTTCCGAAGTACGCCGCGTCCTCATGCCAGGGGGACTCTTCATTTTCAATGTGTGGGATCGGATCACTGAAAACGAATTTGCCGATACGGTCACGACAGCGCTTGAGTCCATCTTTCCCGAAGACCCGCCGCGCTTTCTGGCCCGCACGCCTCACGGCTATCATAACCTCCCGACCATCGAACGCGATCTCGTCAGCGGCGGTTTCCGGAAACCCGCAAAGATAGAGACGGTTGCGGCGCGCAGCCGCGCACAATCCCCCCACGTGCCTGCAGTGGCGTATTGCCAAGGCACTCCTCTGCGCAACGAGATCGAAGCACGCAATGCGTCGCGGCTTGGCGAAGCGACAGATGCTGCGGCCCGGGCGATCGCGCAACGATTTGGGCCGGACCCCGTAGATGGCAAGATCCAAGCGCACGTCATCTCGATTGAAGCCTGACGGTGGCGACATTGCGCTCAAACCAGTGGTTCCACGTGCCGACCCTCGCGCGGCGCGGGTCTGATGGAGCAAACGCAACTTTTACACGTGCGTCTCCCTGCGCAGGTCTTGATGTGATAAAACATACCAAGGCCATGATGTTACTCACATCGGCTTTTATTACTGCCTAAATGCAATGTTTGCATCCTGCGTTTAGGCGGTCGAATTTAAGTTAGCACTCAAAGCAGAGTTCCATGGCTGAACTGGTATATGTCGACAACTCTAACGTCTTCATCGAGGGCAAGCGCGTGAAGGCTGTTGAATCGGGGCTCGCGATGAACATCTATGACGCCATGAACAATCGAATTCTTGATAACAGCTACAAGATAGATTTTGGCCGCCTTCATCACTTCATCGCAGGCAAAGACAAAATGAAGATCAAGCGCTGCGTGCTGTTCGGAAGCCGCCCGCCGCCCAATGACTCGTTGTGAGACATAGCGCGACGGGCTGGATTCCAAGTGATCGTTGAAGACCGGAACATCGCGAACAAGGAAAAGAAGATCGATACAGGGATCGTCGCCGCGATGACCAAGGACGCCTATACGATCGCAGACAAAGCAACAGACACGATTACTTTGGTTGCAGGAGATGCGGATTTTGTCCCTTCAGTGCGCCCGCTGATGGAGGATGGGTTCAAAGTCGAAGTTGTTTTCTGGGACCACGCCGCCAAAGAGTTGCGCGAGTGCTGCTCAAAATTCATCTCACTCAACCCGATTCTCAATCACCTCGCATACTGAGTGCTTACTATTCGTCCAAGCGGACGCGCATTCGCGCGCCGCTTAACTCAAGTGTTATGTTTCAGAGGGCGCGGCATGAGAGGATCCATAAATTATCTTTTTTCGCAGTACGATCTGCGAGGTGTGCTCGAGAACAAACTCGGCTCCATGCGTGCCCAGGTTGAATCGATGAATCCTGACCAATTGCTCAACTCGAGCGAGGATGATTTGGTTTCGGCACTGGTTAAAGAATGTCGTGTCGAGCCGATCTCCCTTGCCGAAAGCGACATCTATGTCGATCAGGTTGAAACTCAGATTGATGTGAGCGGTGATCGAGATCGGCATATTCGAGACAGGTCGCGCCCCTTTCATATCAGTGGCACAGCGAACAAGTTTTTCGTCCCATTCTCAGGCGACTCTGGTCTATTCCACTGCCGACCGTCCACGTTCACTTCCGCGTCACCAATTGGTGACGTTTCTGGTAATGAACTCGTTCTGACATACACCAGTACGGGACATGATGCCCAAAGCATCAGAACTCAATTCGATCGAGACCTCGCTGAAATCAACCGCTACCTTCAATGGATCAAAAGTGATGTCGCCAGCCACAATCGAGGTGTGCAAGCTGAGGCGCAGGTAGCGGTAAAGCGGAGAAAAGAGAAAATTCTTGCGAATCGGGGCTTGGTATCGTCTCTCGGATTCCCGATGCGACAACGGACGAATGCTCCCAAGACGTATGTAGCTCCTGAGATAAAGCGGAAGCCAGCCGTAAGACTTCCGACGGCATCTACGGCAGCGTTCAAGCCAGAGCCGACGCTAGATACCAAAGAGTACGAACACATTCTGTCCGTTATCGACAATATGGTTTTGGTAATGGAGCGAAGCCCACGCGCATTCGCCGGAATGCAGGAGGAAGATCTTCGGCAGCACTTCTTGGTGCAGCTCAACGGCCAATACGAAGGACAGGCCACAGGGGAGACGTTCAACTACGAAGGCAAGACTGACATCTTGATTCGAGCTGAAGGTAGGAACGTGTTCATTGCCGAGTGCAAATTTTGGAGGGGAGAGAAGATGTTTGCTGAGACACTAGATCAAATTCTTGGGTACGTCTCTTGGCGCGATACCAAGACTGCCGTTCTTCTATTCAACAGGAACAAGGACTTTTCTGGTGTCTTAGAGACCGCCAAGGGCGCAATCGCAGCACATCCGAATTTCAAACACTTCGTGGAATACCGACGGGAAGCGGGATGGCGAACCATCTTCCACCATCGCGATGATCGGAATCGCGAACTCACGGTCACTGTGCATGCCTACGATGTTCCGACTAAGATTGAAACATAACAAATGTTTCGAGCCGAGGGGTTCAAAGCAACGCGCGGCTCAAATATGGCGTTAGGCATCTTCCAGAAAGGAGCACCCTAGAAATCAATGGGCGCGGGGTTCAGCGGCCGGCAAAATATCCCCGGAATGCGTTAATCACACTCCCTACATCCTCGGCGCTCACATCCAGGTGCGTGACCAGCCGCAGGTTTGCATTCGGCAGGATGAGGATGCCGGCGCTCTTGAGATGCCCGGCCAGTGGTTTGACATGCTCGGTCGCAATGCTTGCAAATACCATATTAGTCTGTACCGCGGTTGGATCAATTTTCATCTGCTTTATCTGCGCCAAACCCTCCGCCAGTTTTTTGGCATTGACGTGATCTTCCGCGAGCCGCTGCACATGATGTTTCAGCGCATATGAACCGGCGGCGGCCAGAATGCCGGCCTGACGCATGCCGCCGCCGAGAATTTTGCGTGCGCGGTGCGCCTTGGCAATCAACTCACGCTTGCCCACCAGCACCGTACCCACGGGACAGCCGAGTCCCTTTGACAGGCAAATCGAAACGCTGTTGAAGTGCTGAGTGATTTCTTTCACCGGCACGCCGAGTTTCACCGCGGCATTGAACACCCGCGCGCCGTCCAAATGGATACCGAGCTGGTGTGCGTGCGCAAATTCCACGGTGGCTTTTAGGTACGCGAGCGGCAACACCCGGCCGTTCTGGGTATTTTCCAGCACCAGCAGGCGCGTACGCGCGAAATGTGCGTCGTCCGGCTTGATAAGCGCCGCAACTTTCTTTAGGTCCAGCGTGCCGTCGGCTTCGTATTCCAGCGGCTGCGGCCAGAGGCTGCCCAATACCGCCGCGCCGCCCGCTTCGTATTTGAAGCTGTGGCCCAGGCTGCCGATGATGAATTCCTCACCGCGCCCGCAATGTGCCATGAGCGCGGCGAGGTTCGATTGCGTGCCGCTCGGAAAGAACAGACCGGCCTCGTGGCCGGTCAGGTCTGCAAGCGTCTCCTGCAGGCGATTGACGGTGGGATCGTCGCCGAACACGTCATCGCCCACCTCCGCTGCCGCCATGACCTGGCGCATCGCCGCCGTGGGCCGCGTCACCGTATCGCTGCGCAGATCAATCATGTTAGTCGTGTCGAAAGCA
>NZ_DATEJY010000266.1:0-6844 GCF_035277725.1 Dyella sp.
AGCCGGCGCAGCGTTCTACCGCAAGCTGCGTGACGAGGTGCCAGGCCTCAAAGGCATGCAGGTGGCGGACGATGGCCAGCGCGACTTCGCGCACAACCTGCCGGTGGCGGCAAGTGGCGACGACTGCGGCAAGTCCGAATCGCCGTATCTCGGCCACTGCGGCTTCGACGCCGCCGGCGCGATCTTTTCCCACCTGTACGGCTCGCCGCTGCGGGCCGCCACGACCGCGAAGGGGCAGCTTCGCACGTTCGACCAGAACGCGCTGCGGCCCGCCGGCGCCGACGCCTTCCTGGCCGATGCCGGCTACGTCTACCTGCCGCCCGATTGCCTCGCCGGCAAGCCTTGCGGCCTGCTGGTGGCCTTCCACGGCTGCAAGCAGAACGCCGAGGCGGTGGGCGAGGCCTTCGTGCGCGACGCCGGCTTCAACCGCTGGGCCGACGCCTACGACGTGGCGGTGCTGTACCCTCAGACCCGCGCAAGCTTCGCGCCCTTGAATCCGCAGGCATGCTGGGACTGGTGGGGATATTCGGGTGGCAACTACGACACGCGACAGGGTGTGCAGCCGCGTTGGGTGGTCAATGCCGTGAAGGCGCTGGGTTTATCGCTCCGCCCATGACCGTAGGTTGGGGTGCGAACCCCAACATGACGCGCGGGCAGGCATGGCGATGTTGGGGTTCGCACCCCAACCTACGGGGCATGACATGCTGAGCGCGGGCCTCATCACCACCGCCGCACTGGTCTGGCTCGGCATGCTCTTCGGCGTCGCGCTCACCGGCGAACGCCGCCCCCATCTGTTCGAAAAACGCTGGGCCATCGTCTACGCACTCTCGCTGGCGATCCACTGCACCTCATGGACCTTCTACGGCACGGTTACGCAGGCAAGCCGTTCCGGCTGGTGGCTGCCGCCGACGTTCGTCGGCGCTATCCTGATGTACGTGTTCGCCGTGTCGGTATTGCGCAAGCTGGTGCAACTGGCGCGCGAGTACAACGCCGGTTCCATCGCGGACTTGATTGTGGTGCGGCTGGGCCGGCACGCGGGGCTGGCGGCGTTGGTGACGTGCGTGGTGCTGGTCGGCATCGTGCCTTACATCGCCTTGCAGCTGAAGGCAGTGGCGATGAGCTACATGCTGCTGCGCCGTGGCGAATTGGCGGAGTCCGCGCCGTGGCATGACATTGCCTTGTACGTGGCCTTGCTGATGGCCTTGTTTGCGATGCTGTTCGGTACGCGGCGCGCTTCGGCGATGGCGCACAACCGCGGGTTGGTGCTGGCGATGGCGTTCGAATCGCTGTTCAAGCTTGGCGCGATGCTGGCGTTGGGTACCTTGCTGTTCACGCCCTTGCCGGCAGGTGCTGCCATCGGTGCGCCGCCGCCGCATGAAAGCAGCGGTTTTCCTGCGTTGATCCTGCTTGGCGCGCTGGCGATGTTTACCTTGCCGCATCAATTCCATGCCGGTGTGGTGGAGTGCCGCGATAGCTCGCACGTGCGCACGGCGCGCTGGTTGTTTCCGCTGTACATGCTGCTGATCGCGCTGCCGATCCTGCCGTTGGCGAAGATGGGCGATGCATGGCTGGCGCCGAGTGGCGTGCCTTCCGATCTCTACGTTTTGGCGTTGCCGTTGGCGCGCAATCAGCACGGTTTGGCATTGGTGGCGTTTCTTGGTGGCTTGAGCGCGGCCACCAGCATGGTGGTGGTGGCAACGCTGGCCTTGAGCCTGATGGTGGTGAACCACTTTATTGCGCCGCTGCGCGTCCGTGCCGGTTGGGGGCGCGATGAGCAAGGTGATTTGCGTGGTGAGGTGTTGAACCAGCGCCGCGTGGCGATTCTCGCCGTGATTCTGCTCGCGTGGGCCTACAGCCGTTTGCTCGCGCGCAACGATGTCTTGGCGGATATCGGTGCGCTTTCGTTCTCCGCACTGGCGGGGCTTGCACCGGCGTTGCTGGCGGCGGTGTATCGGCCGCAATTGGGTCCGCGTGCGGTCATGTGGGGATTGGCGATCGGCACGCTGGTGTGGCTGTACGTGTTGTTGCCGGCCGGCATGGCGCATCAACCGGATTGGTTGCAGCAAGGGCCGTTCGGTTTGCGCTGGCTGACGCCCGACGGCTTGATGGGACTGGATGATTGGAGTCGCCTCGGCCGCGCGGTGATGCTGAGCCTGGTGGCGAACGTGCTGGCGATGCTGGCGGTGGCGAACACGCGTTATGGGCGTCGCCGTTGGCGGCCCGGCGTCAGCAACGTCACCGTAGCGGAACTGCGTGCGCTGGCGGAACGTTTTCTACCGAGCGAGCGCGTCGAGCGCGTGTTTGCCGGCACGACCATGCAGGCGCGAGCGGGCAATGCACGCGTGGCGGAAGTGGAGCACGAACTGGCGGCAGTGATCGGCGCGGCGTCCGCGCGATTGTTGCTGGAAGTAGTGCATCGCCAGGGACGTGCCGAGTTCGACACCGTAGCGGCGATCGTTGGCGAAGCGGCGCAGGATCTGCATTTCAGCCAGCGCGTGCTGGAAGCGGCGCTGGAGAACATGAGCCAGGGCATCTGCGTGGTGGATTCGGAACTGCGCCTGGTGGCGTGGAACGGCCGTTACGCGACGCTGTTTGGCTATCCGTCGGAATTGCTGCAAGTCGGGCGGCCGGTTGCCGATCTGATTCGCCGCAATATCGCGGCGGGCATCATTGGCCCCGGTGACGTGGAAGCACGTGTGCGACGTCGATTGGCGCATATGCGCGCCGGCACGGAACTGATGTCCGAGCGGCGTTTTCCGGATGGCACGGTGGTGGAGATACGCGGGCATCCCATGCCGGGCGGCGGTTACGTCGCCACGTTTACCGATGTGACGATCTTCCGCGAAACCGCGCACGAGTTGATGCTTACCAACGAAACGCTGGAATTGCGCGTGGCCGAACGCACGCGCGAACTGGCGCAGGCGAATGAAGCGAAAAGCCACTTCCTCGCCGCGGTAAGCCATGACTTGATGCAACCGCTGCACGCAGCGCAGCTGTTTGCGCATGCCTTGGCAGAGCGCGGTTATGACGCGGCGAATGCGCGGCATCTCAACGATTCACTGGCGGCGACGGAAGGCTTGCTGGCCGGTTTGCTCGATATCGCGCGGCTGGAAGGCGGACGCCTGCATCCGCAACCGCGCGATTTTCCGCTGGCGGAAGTGTGGGAACCGTTGGCGGCGGAATGCCGTGCGCTGGCGCGCGATCGCAGCGTTCGGCTGAGCGTGGTCGACAGCCGCGTGTGGGTGCATTCGGATCCGTTGCTGTTGCGGCGCGTGCTGCAGAATTTTCTGTCAAATGCCTTGCGTTACAGCGAGCGCGGGCGTGTGTTGCTGGGTGTGCGTCGTCGTGCGGGCGGCTTGCGCCTGGAGGTGTGGGATACGGGGCCGGGCATCGTCGAAGAAGAACGCGGCGTGATCTTCGAGCAGTTTCGCCGTGGTAGTGCGGCGGGCGGGCAGGGACTTGGCTTGGGTTTGTCGATTGCGCAACGCGTGGCGGCATTGCTGGAACATCCGTTGGGTTTGCGCTCCTGGCCGGGACGCGGCAGCGTGTTTTATGTCGACGTGCCGCGCGCCACCACGGCCTATCACATCACCGCACCGACGGCGGCGGACGTGCGGCCGTTGCTCGCAGGACGCGCCTTGATTCTGGATAACGAACCGGCCGCGCTTGCCGCCTTGGGTGCGTTGTTGCACAGCTGGGGCTGGGAAGTGCATGCCGCTGCGCATGCGGGGCAGGCATTGGCCGCGCCATGGCGGCCGGATTTGTGCGTGCTCGATTACCACCTCGATCGCGGGCAGACCGGATGGGATGTGTTGTTGCATTTGCGCCGCGATTATCCCGATGTGCCGGCGGTGATGTTGACGGCCGATCGTGATGGCGAATTGCGCCAGCGTTTGCTCGATGCGGGTGTGGTGGTGTTGTACAAGCCGCTCAAGCCGTTGGCGATGCGGCAGGTGATGCAAAAAGTCATGGCAGGCCGGTAGGTCGGGGTGCGAACCCCAACATTGCCATGCATGCGAGACCGGGATGTTGGGGTTCGCACCCCAACCTACGCGGGGGCGCCAAGGTCGAGCATGTGCAACAACACGCCGGCTTGCGTGCGATTGCGCACGCCCAGCTTTTCAAAAATCGCCGTGGCGTGCGCTTTCACCGTGCGCTCCTGAATCCCGAGCCGATCGGCAATCTGCTTGTTGAGCAAACCTTCCGCCAGCAACGCCAGTACGCGATATTGCTGCTCGGTCAAACGCGCCAGGCGCGCAGCGAGATCGGCGTCGGCAGGGTTGCTCGGCAAGGATGCAACACTGCGCGCCAACGCTGGCGGCAGCCAGTTGCCGCAATTCAATACGGCATGCACGGCTTCGCTGATTTCACCAGGGTTGGCGCTCTTTGGGATGAAACCCGCCGCGCCATGATCGAGTACGCGCCGCACGACGTGCGCTTCATCGTGTGCGGATACCACCAGCACCGCCACCGCCGGATATTGCCCGCGCAACGCGGCAAGGCCGGAGAGGCCCTGGCTGCCCGGCATATGCAGGTCGAGCAGCACCAGGTCGATATCCGGATCGCCCGCCAGTGCATCGAGCACGCCTTGCAGATCGCAGGCTTCGAGCACGTTGCAATCGTCCAGATGCTCGCTGGCCGCCTGGCGTAGCGCAGCGCGGAACAGCGGGTGGTCGTCGGCGATAAGGAGTCGCGGCATGACGCGGACCATAGCGGCGACAGACAGTGACGTCGAGATGCAAAGCGTCATGTTGTACTTTCGTACGATGGCCGGCTGGCGTGAGCTTGCTATGGTGACTGGATGAATATCCGAAACCCTCTGGCAGGTATCGCCGCGCTGGCCCTGTTTGCCTGCGCGGCGCAGGCGTTTGCGACGGAGCCCTCCATGCAACAAGGGATCGATTTCGTGCAGGGCGAGGTGAGCGTCACCACGCATCGCGACCACGATGATCTGCTCAGCGCCGGCCTTGGCCTGGATGGTTTGAAAGGCGCGCCGGCACCGTTTGCGAACCCGTCCCAACCCACCGTGCAGGAATTGCGCCGGCGCGCGATCCAGACGAGCTGGAAGGGCATTGCCGATCTCGGTCCGCTGGGCGGTTACGGCACGGTGTACGGCGGCGTGCCGGACGTACCGGGACGCGAATACCAGGCCTTCGCAAACATTCCCGGCGCGCATCAGCCGCATCGTGTGCTGGTGCAGGTCCCGGATCATTTCGACCATGCGCATCGTTGCCTGGTGGTGACGGCGTCGTCCGGATCGCGCGGTGTTTATGGTGCGATCGCGCTCGCGGGTGCGTGGGGCCTGCCGCGCGGTTGCGCGGTGGCGTATACCGATAAAGGCACCGGCTCCGGTTATTTCGACTACGCCGACAACAGCGGCGTGGCGTTGAATGGCGAACGCGCCAAGCGCGGCGCGGCGATGCTGGAATTCGAGCCGGCCGAAATGAAAGGCGAGGGTATCGCCTTCAAGCATGCGCATTCGGGAGACAACCCGGAGGCCGACTGGGGACGCGACGTGTTGCAGGCGGCGCAATTCGGCCTGGCAATGCTGGATCGTGCGTTTCCGCAGCAGGCACCGTTTACGTCGCAGAACACCAAGATTATTGCGACGGGACTTTCCAATGGCGGTGGCGCGGTGCTGCAGGCCGCGGGCGCGGATGAGCAGCACTTGCTTGCCGGCGTGGTGGGGCTGGAACCGAACGTGCATACACCGAGCCACGGGCGTGCGCTGTATGACTACGCCACTGAAGCGGCGGTGTGGCTGCCGTGCGCTTTGACGGATGCGCGTTTTGCATCCACGCCGTTTGCGCGCGATCCGAAAGGTGCGCAACACGCTACGTGGAGCACGCGTTGCGCGAGCCTGCATGCACAAGGTTTGCTGAAAGCCACCACTCCCGAGCAGCAAGCGGCCGAAGCGTATGCGCATCTGCGCAGCACGGGATGGACCGATCAGGCGATGGCCACCGCGGCCTCGTCCACCGCGCTGGATTTGTGGCGCGTGATCAGCGCAGCGTATGCATCGGCGTACTTGCGCCGTGATGCCGACCACATGCCGTGCGGTTATCACTACGCCGCCGTCGTCAACGGCAAGCCGGGTATCGCCGATGAAGCCACGCGCGCGAGCTGGTGGGCGGATGGCTCCGGCATTCCGCCAGGCAATGGCGTCGGCTTGTTCGGTGGCACCGATGAAAGCGCCGATCCACATCTGGCCGGTATCACCTGCCTGCGCAAACTCTGGACAGGTAACGACGCCGATGCGCGGGCCTTGCATGCTTCGGTGACTGCGCTGGCAGCAAAGCTGCCGCGCAAGGGTTTGCCGCTGTGGGTGTTGCACGGTGCAAGCGATGGTTTGCTGCCGACCGCATTTACTTCCGAACCCTATGTGGCATGGCTGCAGGCGCAAGGCCGGCAGCCGTTGTACTGGAAAGTGCCGTATGCGCAGCACTTCGATGCGTTCTTGGCCTTGCCGGGATTTGGCGACAAGCATCTGCCGTTGCTCCCGTATGGCTACGCGGCGCTCGATCGCTTGTGGGTGCATCTGTTCCAGGATCAGCCTTGGCCGGGCGAGTTGCCGACACCCGCCGGCACGGCGCGTGGTGCGGGGGCATTGCAGAAGGACATGCTCGGTTTGTGATGCCACCGATGCGTAGGCTGGGATGAAATCCCAGCATCGCCATGCCTGTCCATGCGGGGATTTCATCCCAGCCTCCAATTTCATCCCAGCCCACGGGATATGACCCGGCTTGTTACAACCGGCCTTCGCTGGCGTTATCCTTGCCGGCCGTAGCCCTCCTGGGCATCCGTACTCCGCAGAACCCTCAAGGAATACCCATGGCCATCAATG
>NZ_DATEJY010000267.1:0-24689 GCF_035277725.1 Dyella sp.
GTAAGCACCTTGCCCTTGCCGCCGCCGAATTGATTGCCGACCAGGCCGCCCGCCGCCGCGCCAACCAGCGTGCCGGCGATCTGGTGCTTGTCCTTCGGCTTGTCCTCGACCCGCACGCGGTGGCAGACCCGATGCGGATGGTCGCTGGGGCGATCATTGTCCTGGGCGGAAACAGTGCCGATACCCGTCATCATCAAGCATGCGGCCAATGCGAGGCTCGCCGACATACGCGTCTTCATGCGCCATCACCTCTGTTGGAAGTAAGCGCATTATTTTTCGGCAAGGGTGAGCAATGAGTCGTTGGCTTGTGAGCACGTTCAGGTTTTGCCATCTGTCTGCCCTTAATGCACCATTCCATGGGCAACGATGGCCGCACGCAATTCACGCGACAGTTCATCCACCGTAAAAGGTTTAGTGATGAGGCGCACGCCCGGATCGAGCACGCCGTTATGCACGATGGCATTGCGCGAATAGCCGGTCATGAACAGCACCGCCATGTTGGGCCGCATGTCGCGAATATCGTCGACCAATTGCTTGCCGTTGATGCCCGGCATCACTACATCGGTCAGCATCGCGTCGATGTGTCCATCCTTGGCCAGCGCGCTGCGCGCCGATTCGGCGTTGGCGGCGGCGATGGCCTGGTAGCCAAGGTCCTGCAGCACCATCACGACAAACTCGCGCACATCCGCATCGTCTTCCACCACCAATACTTTGCGCTGCGGTTGGAGCGGCGCGTCCAGTGCGGCGGGCGCTTGGGCTTGCTCTTCCTTACTGGCCGTGTCGCGCGGCAGATACAGCTTGACCGTGGTGCCTACACCCAGCTCGCTGTAGATCTTGAGGTGCCCTTGCGATTGCTTGATGAAGCCGTGCACCTGGCTGAGCCCAAGACCCGTACCGTGCCCGACCTCCTTGGTGGTGAAGAAGGGTTCGAATGCCCGGCTCAAGACCTCGGCCGACATGCCGGTGCCGGTATCGGTAATGGCGATCATCACGTATTGCCCTGGCGTTACGTCGTTATGCGCGTCGGCATAGCTGCGATCCAGAAATACGTTGGCCGTCTCGATGGTGAGTTTGCCGATGCCTTTCATGGCATCGCGCGCATTCACCGCCAGGTTGAGCAACGCGCTTTCCAGCTGCGGCCGATCCACGTACGCCCGCCACAGCCCACCGCCCTGAACCGTTTCGATCTGGATATTTTCGCCGAGCGAACGATGCAGCATTACCGAAACATCCTGCACGCATTGATTGACGTCCACCGGCTTGGGTTGCAACGACTGTTGTCGCGAAAAAGCCAGCAGCCGCTTGGTCAGCTCGGCCGCGCGTTGCGCACCGGTCAAGGCGTTGCTGGCGAATGTGCGACAACGGTCTTCGCTCTCCGGCAGGCGCCTGAGCAGTATTTCCAGGTTGCCGACGATGATCGCCAGCATGTTGTTGAAATCATGCGCGACGCCACCGGTCAGCTGGCCCAGCGCTTCCATTTTCTGCGACTGCCGCCATTGCTGTTCGGCTGCCTCCCGCTGCACGATTTCCTCGCGCAGCACGCGATTCTTGTCGCGCATGTCCCACGCATAACGGCGTGCCTTCCATACCACGATGCAACCCAGCAGGCAGGTCAGAAGGGTCAGCAGCACCGCTACGGCGGTGAGCAAGCGGTGATGCATCGCCGCCGCCGAACTGCGCTCGCGCAGCATCTCCAGTTCGCTGCGATCGAAATCGGCAATCAGCTCGCGAATGCGCTGAATCAGATGGCGGCCAAGATGGGTGTTGACCAGCTCCATCGCCGCCTCCGCATGCCCGCTCTGGCGTTGCTGGATGGTGCTGGACAGCTCGTCCATCTTCGCGGCAATGGCAGGATAAAGCTCGCTCAGCTGCTGCTGATGTACCGCGCTCTGTTCGGTCAGCTGGCGCAGCTGGCCTTCCAATACGGGCAGCTCGGTTTTCGCCTGGAAGAACGGAACGGTGTAGCTGACGTCGCCGGTCAACAGATAGCCGCGCTGACCCGATTCGGCTTGCTGCACGGTGACCAGCAGTTGTTGCAACGTCTGGCGCACCAGCATGGAATGCTCGACCAGCCGATCGGCGCCCGAACTGGAAAATGCCGCGATGATCACCAGCACGCACACGCACAGCAGCAGTACAAATGCGCCGACTAGCCCGAGCCGGATACGTACCCGTGCTGATTCGTGCTCCATACACCAAAGCCTTTAGTCAGAACTGACTCAAGCCGGATTGCAGGCTCGCATCCCATGCAGTTACGCGTTTCCCACCTTCATGCATCCATGCCAGCCAGTCGATGCTTGCACACCAGCTTTGGCTCATGCTTCTTCGGTAATGGCCGCCAGCAGGGTTTTGCGGTCAAAAGGCTTGGACAGGTATTTCATCCACGATTGGAGTTCTTCTTCGGGCGGCTCGCTTTCGCCGGACATCACGATCATCGGGCACTTGAGGCCCTCGTCGTGCATGGCCTTGCCCATCTCGATGCCGCTCATCCCCTTTTTCAAATTGAGGTCGGTCACCACCACGCCAATGTCGGGGCGCACCGAGGCCACCTGCAAAGCCTGTTCGGGACCGGCCGCTGCTACGACTTCGTAACCGGCGTCCTCGAGCATGAATGCGGTCACTTCCAGCACATCCCGGTTGTCGTCTACGAGCAGAACTGTCTTCATGCCATCCCCACCCGACTGCATATGCCGAATCCGGCGATCCGCCGAACGGTATTCGGCGCCAGTACAACGGACAATGAACATCTTGCTGATAGGGCGACAATAACCAAAACGGCGACGCGACTTGTGAAAGCCGGGTCAACGCGGGCGTCTGCATTCGTCAACGGAACGCATTCGTTCACGCACAGGCAACTTATGCCTGACTAGTTTGTTTTGGCCGTAAATAGTTTCGGGTGTAATGACCCATATGCTCAAACGCATAGGCTGGATCGTGTTTGTATTGCTGCTGGCGGGGTTCATTCTCGCCGGTGCCTATCGCGCGATGCGCCATGAGGAAGCCCGGCCGCCGACGCCACATTCGCCGCCTTACCGTTGACGGCCCCTTACCACTGTTCCATCCGCTCCGTGCGGGTATGTTCGGCATGCGGATAGCGCTTCAGCGCATGCATGTCGGCGCTGCCTTCCTGCACCGACGCGTAGGCATTTTCGATCACTATGCGTGACAACCTGGAAAGACGGTCATCCAGCAAGGCGCGCTCATATTTCGCCTTGATGCGCTCCTCGCAGCGCTCCACCTCGTCGATCAGTGCGCAGTAGCCGTAATCCATGAGCAGGCGAAGGTTGCCGAACAGGCGCAAAGGATGGGGTGACGGCATGCTCTCGCCCTGCGGATTGCCGGTGATGGCCACCAGTTGGTCCTGCAACTCCTCAGCAATCAGCTTACGCTGGACTGACAGATGTTCGAACAGGGCGCGAATCCTCGGATTACCGACATTACCCGCCACCTTGTGGTAGTGCCTGGCGCTATCCATCGTCGCTCCGATGAGGCCATTGAGAATGTTGATGTCACCATCCGCGTTCATGAGCTTTTCTCCCCACACCAGAACGCTGATCTTGAATGCACGCCCGTACATGGCGGGCGGAAACAAGGTGAAAATTTTCAGCTTGCGACGTATGTGATGGGAAAGATGAAAAGGGTTGCCGAGCCTTTGAACATGTAGGCTGGGATGAAATCCCAGCTCATTTTGGCTCTTTATGCTGGGATTTCATCCCAGCCTACGCGGCTATTGATGCGTCGTCCCGACTTTCGCCGGGACGACGATGTATCAGCATGATGCCGAATACCGAAGTGTTACCCAGCTGTTACTAATGCCCCGCCGTCGAAGGCGTAGCCGGCGATGGTGCGGTGCCGTTCGTAGCCGGCGGCATGGCAGCGGTATGCGCGGGTGCTGGTGTGGCAGGTGCCGGCGCCGCCGGGCTATTGGCCGTGGAAGGATTCGCCGGCGCATTGGGGTTGTTGCCGTTTTCACCATTGTTGCTGCAACCGGCGAGGGCAAGTCCCAGGCAGGTGGCAGCCAGAGCAAGTGTCGTGCGATTCATGAGATTTTCTCCTGACGTGACATGGAAATTTTCGCGTCGAGCCAAGTGGATCTGTAATCGTGCATCGCCGGATCAACTGCATCTCATTTGACGATTACAAGACTCACCTTGATCCCCTTGTATGCAAGATTTCGTGGAGTAATTGTCAAAGTCCTGTTTAAAAAAACCGAATAAACTCCGACAACCGCCCTCTTGACCCCTTAAAAGCGGGCCTTTCATGAATAGAGCCTCAGCGCATCGGTTTCCTCCTTCTGGCAGCTGGCAGCCCATTGAAGCGGCTGCTTCGCCTCACATCAGCAACGACCGGGCCAAGGTACATACCCGGTCCACCGTAAACCCGTATTCCCGCACCACCCTTTCGCCTGGCGCCGAGGCCCCGAAGCGATTGACGCCCAGCATGGCGCCACGCGGCCCGATGTATTTATCCCAGCCTTGCGTCACGCCCATTTCCACCGCCAGGCGCGCCTCGATCGAGGGTGGCAACACTTTGTCGCGCTCGCTTTGCGGCAAGGCTTCGAACAGCTCATGGCTGGGCATGGAAACGCAGCGCACGGGAATGCCCTCTTCGCCAAGGCGCGTGGCCGCGGCCAGAATCAACGGCACTTCCGAACCGCTGGCGATCAGGATCAAGGAAGGCTTTCCCTGCGGTGGATCGGCCAGCACGTATGCACCCTGGCGCAGGCCGTCGGCAGCGCCATAACGGCTGCGATCAAGCGTCGGCAACTTCTGCCGGCTCAACGCCAACAGCACCGGACGATTGCGCGTTTCCACGGCAACTTTCCAGGCCACCGCCGTTTCATTGGCATCCGCCGGGCGAATGACGATCGTCTCGGGTATCGCCCGCAATGCAGCGAGATGTTCCACCGGTTGATGGGTGGGACCGTCTTCGCCTAGCGCAAGGCTGTCATGCGTAAACACGTGCACCACGTGCAAGCCCATCAACGCAGCCAGGCGGATCGGCGGGCGCATGTAATCGGAAAACGTGAGGAACGTCGCGCCATACGGAATGAAACCACCATGCGCGGCCAGGCCATTGACGATCGCGCCCATCGCATGTTCGCGCACGCCGAAATGAATATTGCGGCCGGTGTAATCGCCATGTTCGATCGCCGCGTCGCGCTCGCCGGTTTCACCGGTACGCGGCGGACGGAAATCGCCGAACTTGCTCAACGCGGTCTTGGTGGAAGGATCAAGATCGGCCGAGCCGCCCACCAGCGCGGGCAATCGCGGCGCCAAGGCATTCATCACCTTGCCGGAGGATTCGCGCGTGGCCAATCCCTTCTCGTCCGGCGGGAAAGTGGGGATATCCGCATCCCAGCCTTCCGGCAAACCATCGCGCAAGCGCGTGTCGAATTCCTGATGCAGGTCGGGATAATGATTCTGGTAATCCGTGAGCAGTTGCGTCCATGCGTCTTCCTGCTCATGACCGCGTGCCGGCTGCTTGCGCATGTGCGCGAACACCTCATCTGGCACCAGAAAATCAGGCTCCAACGGCCAGCCGAGTTTTTCCTTGGTCTTGCGTACGTTCTCTTCGCCAAGCGCCGAACCATGCGCTTTGTAGCTGTCCTGCTCGGGCGAACCAAAACCGATGTGGGTACGCACGCGAATCAGCGAAGGACGCGCCACCTCGCGGCGCGCCTGGCTGATCGCCATGTCGATCGCGTTCAGGTCATTGCCGTCTTCCACCGTGGTGGTATGCCAGCCATAAGCCTGGAAACGCTGCACGCGATTTTCCGAAAAGGTGACGTCCGTGCTGCCGGCCAGCGTGACGCTGTTGTCGTCATACAGCACGATCAGCCGTCCCAGTTTCAAATGGCCGGCCAGCGAAGCCGCTTCCGAGGCCACACCTTCCATCAGGTCACCGTCGCTGGCGAGTACATAGGTGTAGTGATCAAACAGCCTGTACGCATCGCGGTTGTAACGTGCCGCCAGTTGCGCTTCGGCAATCGCCATGCCGACGGCATTGCCGAAACCCTGCCCGAGCGGCCCGGTGGTGACTTCCACGCCGGGCGTCACGCCGCGCTCCGGATGTCCAGGTGTCTTGCTGCCCCATTGGCGGAACTGGCGAATGTCATCCAGCGTGATGCCGTAGCCGCTCAAAAACAGCAGCGCATACAGCAGCGCCGAACCGTGTCCGGCCGACAGCACGAAACGGTCGCGATCGGGCCAATGCGGATTGAGCGGGTTGTGCTTGAGGTAGCGATCCCACAACACGTACGCCATCGGCGCGGCGCCCAGCGGCAGGCCGGGATGTCCGCTATCGGCTTTCTGCACCATGTCGACGGCGAGAAAACGAATCGTGTCAATGCACTTCTGATCGAGATCGGGAGACATGATGTCGTTAGTCGATCGAACGCGGATCAGATGCTGTCGGCCGCTTTGCAGGCTTCATGCCCGCAACTGCATTGCGTGGTTTCGGCGCGCAGCTTGTCAGCCTGGCTGCAGTGGTCGCTGCAATACTCGCCCAACTGCGCCACCTTGCACTGGCATGGCCCATAGGCACATTTGTGATCGATCTCCATGCGGATATCGCCTCTGGTCTCAGGGATGCTTATGAACACGCACCATGCAATGGCGCCGGTTTGCCTGAAGTGAAGATTGGATCGCCGTCATGGCGACATGCGCGTCATGATTCATGCAAGTCGATCGATGTGACGCAACGCTGTACAGCACGTTGCATCGGCGTGAACAGTTTCCGTCACACGCTGACCACGCGAACGGATGCTACTTTCCGCGCCTGCAACACCAGTCCGCATAAGCACGCTGCTGCACTTATTACTGATGGTGACAGGTATTGGCACAGCACAACGGACGTGCCACCCCCTATGGCAAGGAGGCCTCGTTCTTCTCGGTGTTTCGTTGATCGCCGCGTGTGCGCCGCCTGCGCGGCCGCCGCAGTTCGCGCCGCGCCAGCAAGTGCCGTTGGCAGGCACGCCCACCGGCACGGCGAACTGGCCGCAGCAGCAATGGTGGAAGCGTTATCACGATCCGCAACTCGATCGCCTGATGGCGCTCGCCACCCGCGACTCGCCCGATCTGCAGCAAGCGCAGGCGCGCTACACCGCCGCGGAACGTGCAGTCGATACGCAAAAAGCGCAGCTCAATCCGCAGGTACGCGGTTACTTCAGCGGTGCGCATGCCTACAGCAAGATCGTGACGCATGCGAAATCCAGCAGCGGCAGCAGCGGCGCGCAAAGCATCAACCTCAATCCCAGGCACAGCTGGGCCAACGATGGTCTCGCCGCCGCGCTGTTCACCTGGGACCTGGACCTGTGGGGCAAGCAGAAAGATGCCGTGGCGCAGGCGATCGGCCAGGCCAATGCGGCCAAAGCCGAACGCGCCATGGCAGCCAACTCATTGCACTACAACGTGGCGCGCACGTATTTCGATTGGCAAAGCCAGCAGGCTCGACTGCAACTGGCCACGCAGGCCACACAGGATGCATCGACCTATCGCAACCTGGTGGCAATGCGCGTGCACGCCGGGTTGGACGATCCGCAAATGCTCGACCAGGCCGATGCGCAACTGGCGGCACAGCAGCGCGACATCGCCACGCTGCAAGGCGCCAGTTCGCTCGACCTGGTGCAACTGGCGGCCGTGGCTGGCGTTTCCGCGCAGGAACTCGGCACGCTGCAAGCACACGCACTGCCCGTTCCCGATACCAAGGTGCCGCCTTATGCCGGCCTGGAACTGATCGCGCGGCGGCCGGACATCGTCGCCAATCGCTGGCAGATCGAATCGTCCATCAAGGGCATCGATTCGGCACGCGCCGCTTACTATCCCGACGTCAGCTTGCTGGCGCTGGGCGCGTATCTGCGCATGTATCCCAATCTAGGCTCCGGCACGCGCGCCAACATCGGACTCGGCAATGTGGGCGCTTCGGTCAGCCTGCCGATCTTCAGCGGCGGACGCTTGAAAGCGCAGCTGGAAAGCCGGCAGGCAGAACTGGATAACGCGGTTGCCACGTACAACAGCACCGTCGTGCAGGCCGCGCACGACGTCGCGCAACAGATCGCTACCATGCAGCAACTGCAGGCGGAGCAGGTCCAGACCGATCGCCAGTTCGCCGACGTCAGCGCACAAGACCAGCGTGCGGACCGACGCCGCCAACAAGGCCTGGATGACGATCGCAGCTGGCTCAGCCTGCAGATGCAACTCGCGCAGCAGCGCGATGCGCAAGTGCAGGTAAGCAGCCAGCTGCTGACCGCCAATCTCGCGCTGATCTACGCGCTTGGCGGCGGTTATCGCGACACCAACGTACCCACGCTGCCCTCCGGCCCGACCGCACAGGATGCTTCGCGATGAGTCCGGCGCAAGACAATCACGAACACGACGACGAAAACCCCGGTGAATACCGGTACCGCTACAAATATCTGTACAAGTACGGCGACGAAAAGGACGAGCCCAAGAGCGGCGAGGACAAGAAAAAGGAGGAAGAGAACAAAAAGCAGGAGCAGGACAAGCAAAAGGAACAGGATGCCGAGCAACAGCGCAAGAAAAAGCGCAAGCGCATCATCGTGATGAGCATCATCGCCGGCGTATTCGTGCTGGCCGGTCTCACTTGGCTGCTGCTCTACATTTTCGTTTTCAGCCAGCGCGAAAGCACCGACGATGCCTACGTGCGCGGCAACATGGTCACCATCTCGCCGCGTGTGCCGGGCACGGTGGTGGAAATCGCCGTCGACGAAACCGAGCGGGTGCGTGCGGGCCAGGTACTGATCCGCCTCGATCCCGCCGACGCGCAGGTCACCTTGATGAACGCGGAAGGCCAACTCGCCCAGGCCGTGCGCAACGCGCAGCAGGCCATCGAGCAGGCCGCCGAGGCGGATGCCGCCGTGACGCAGCGGCGCGCGCAGTACGAAACGGAACGCGACGATTACCAACGCCGCTTCCCGTTGGTCAGCGCGCATGCGGTGTCCAAGGAAGAAGCCTATAACGCCGGACGCCAGATGCGCGCCGCGTATGCCGCGCTTCAACAGGCCCAACACCAGGCCGCCGCCGCGCATGCGCAAGTCGACGGCACGGACGTACGCAGCTTTCCTGCCGTGGTACAGGCACGCGCGCAATTCCGCAATGCATGGATCAACAACAATCGCGACGCCATCGTCTCGCCGATCGACGGCATCGCATCACGTCGGCAGGTGCAGGTCGGCCAGCGCGTGCAACCAGGCCAGGACTTGCTCACCATCGTGCCGCTGACCGATCTGTGGGTGGATGCGAACTTCAAGGAAACCCAGCTGCAGAACATCCGCGTCGGCCAGCCGGCAACGATCACCACCGATACCTATTCGCACGCGACGTATCACGGCAAGGTAGTGGGCTTCAACGCCGGTACCGGCAGCGCGTTTTCCTTGCTGCCCGCGGAAAACGCCACCGGCAACTGGATCAAGGTGGTGCAGCGCCTGCCGGTGCGCATCTCGCTCGATCCGAAGGAACTCCAGCAACATCCCTTGATGGTCGGCCTGTCCACCGACGTCAAGGTGGATACGCACAACCGCCAAGGCACGATGCTGCAAACGCAGGTGCGCACCAAACCCTTCATGAGTACCGACGTCTACGAGCGCGAGGTGCACGATGCGGATGAGAAGGCGCAGCAGATCATTTTGAAGAATTCGGTGGAGGAGCCGTGATATTCGCGTTTCCCACCGCAGTCCACGTAGGCTGGGATGACAATCCCAGCAGCTTTTACCCCCTTCATGCTGGGATTTCATCCCAGCCTACGTGGCCGATGCAAAAAGCAGAATGGATTCCCGCATTCGGGAGAATGACGGCGAAGAAATGCGCGCATCAGAGGCCATAACCCATGGCTGACGACGCCAAACCACCTTTCACCGGCGGCGCGCTCGTGCTGCTTACTGCCGGTGTGGCGCTCGCTACGTTCATGGAGGTGCTGGACATCTCCATCGTCAACGTGGCCGTCTACACCATCTCCGGCAATCTTGGCGTCAGCCGCGTCGAAGGCACCATGGCGATCAGCGCCTATTCGATGGCCAGCGCGGTGATGCAGCCGCTCACCGGCTCCATCGCGCGGCGCTTCGGTGAAGTGCGTACGTTCTCTTCATCCGTGCTGCTGTTCGTGGTGTTTTCTTCGCTATGCGGCCTTTCACGCAGCATGCCGATGCTGATCGTCTTCCGCCTTTGCCAAGGCGCCGTGTCCGGCCCGATGGTGCCGTTGTCGCAAACCTTGCTGCTCAACAACTATCCCGCCCAAAGACGGCCGATCGCCTTGGCGCTGTGGGCGATGGTGGTCGTTGTGGCGCCTATTTTCGGACCGATCCTGGGCGGCTGGATCACCGACAACTACAGCTGGTCGTGGGTGTTCTTCATCAACGTGCCGGTGGGGCTGTTCGCGTTTCTGATCACCTGGTCGATGCTGCGCGATCGCGAAAGCAAGACCTCGGTAGTGAAGCTGGATGGCCTTGGCTTGTTCCTGCTGGCCGTTGGCGTGGGCTGTCTGCAGTTCATGCTTGACAACGGCAACGACTACGATTGGTTCTCGTCAAAGATGATCTTGACGCTGGCATTGATCGCTGGTGTGTGCCTGACCTTCCTGATCGCCTGGGAGCTGATGCACGATCAGCCCATTGTGGATCTCTATCTTTTCAAGCGCCGCAATTTCGCGATAGGCGTGCTGTGTCTGTTCTCCGGCGTCTTTTCGTTCTACGGCGGCACCGTGGTGTTACCCAACTGGGTGCAGGAAACCATGTCGTATACGGCGACATGGGCGGGCTTTGCGGTGGCACCGATCGGCATACCGGCGATCTTCATGTCGCCCTTGGTGGGACGTTATCAGCACAAGTTCGACATGCGCCTCATCATTACGATTGGTTTTGCGATCTTTGCTTCGACGTCTTACTGGATGGCCCACATCAACGCGGACATCAGCTATTTCAAGCTGATGCTGCCGCGCCTGGTGATGGGCTGCGGCATTGCGCTGTTTTTCGTGCCGGTCAACCAGGTCATTCTCTCCGGCCTGCCGCCCGAGAAAGTCGCCAGCGCGTCGGGCCTGGCCAATTTCTTTCGCACGATCGCCATCAGCGTAGCCACCGCAACCAGCACCACGCTGTATACCCATCGCAGCATCTTTCACCACGCCATCCTCACCGAGCACACGCATACCGACGCGCGCGCCACCACCGAATGGTTGAGCCGCATCCAGCAGCTTGGCATACAAGGCAAATCGACCTATGCCGCGTTGAATCAGCTTGTGAACAAGCAAGCCAGCACATTGGCCATCAACGACGTGTTCTGGGGTTTCAGCCTGATTTTCGGCTTCGCCATGGTCGCCATCTGGTTTGCAAAACCGCCGTTCGAAACAACTGCCAAGGCAGGTTGATGCAAACCACTGACACATAGGCGACGGCAAAGAGGAACTGCTGCGCGCCATCGGTCGCTGCATCGCGCAACTCAGCCTGGGCGACAGCTATGGATCGCGCGATTGAATGAAGGCGCGATTGAATCCAGGCGCGTTGGCGCCGGCATCACACGCGATCCGGAATAAAGAGCGCATCCCCGCAAGAGGGAGGCCGTCATGGCACGTCCCATCTGGACCGGCAACCTGACCTTTGGACTGCTGAACGTACCCGTCTCGCTGATGTCCGGCGAGCGCGGTACCGATCTGCATTTCCGCATGCTGGATAGCCGCAACAAGGCACCCGTGCGTTACGAGCGCGTCAATGCGGAAACCGGCGAGGAAGTGCCATGGAAGGAAATCGTCAAGGCGTTTGAATACAAGAAAGGCAACTACGTGGTGCTCGAACCGGAGGACATCAAATCCGCCGCGTCGGAGAACCGTGAATCGGTGGAAGTGGAAGCCTTCGTCGACGCCGCCGACATCGGCGCGGAATATTTCGAGAAGCCTTATATCCTCGTGCCCGGCAAGAAAGCCGAGAAAGGTTATGTGCTATTGCGCGAAACCTTGAAACGCACCGGCAAAATCGGCATCGCCCGCGTGGTGATCCGCACGCGCGAATACCTTTCCGCGGTAATCCCGCGCGAACATGCCTTGATCCTGGTGCTGATGCGCTTCCAGCAGGAGCTGGTCGACGCCGATGAGTTTTCCATCCCCAGCGAAGACATCAAGAGCTACCGCATCAGCGAACGCGAACTATCGATGGCCGAGCAACTGATCGAATCGATGACCAGCACGTGGGCGCCGGGCGAATACAAGGACGAATTCCGCGACCGGCTGCGCAAGGTGATCGAACGGCGCATAAAGGCCAAGGGTGCGTTGGCGGAAATCGAAGAGCCGGCCGAAGAGGAAGCCGAGGCCGCCACCAACGTGGTGGATTTCATGGCATTGCTGAAGAAGAGCATCGATACGAAGAAGCGGACGCCGGCGAAGGTGGAGGCGAAGCCCAAGTCGCCGGGGCGTGCGGCAAAGAAGGGCAAGGCGGCGAAAAAGCGTGGGGCGCGGCGCAAGGCGAGTTGACAGACATTCGCCGCCACGCCTGAAACATCGTCGTCCCGGCGAAATCCATGTATGCGGCAAGCGCGTAGGCTGGGATGACATCCCAGCTTCAATGCCGCCTGCAGATGCTGGGATTCCATGCCAGCCTACGAACGAGCTACGACGGGCGAGGAGCACTGCATGGCAAAAACCCGCATCGGCATCTCCGGCTGGCGCTACGCTCCCTGGCGCGGCGTGTTCTACCCCGACGGCCTGCGCCAGCGCGACGAACTTCATTACGCCTCGCGCCAATTCAACACCATCGAAATCAACGGCAGTTTCTATTCCCTGCAAAGTCCTGCCAACTATCAGCGCTGGTATGACGAAACCCCACGCGGCTTCGTCTTCGCGGTAAAGGCGCCGCGCTATGTCACGCACATCAAGCGTCTGAAAAACGCCGAACAAGGCCTGGCCAATTTCTTTGCCTCCGGCGTGCTGGCCTTGAAGGAAAAATTCGGCCCCATCCTGTGGCAATTACCGCCCAGCCTGCGCTACGACGAAGAGAAACTGGAATCGTTCCTCCAGCAACTGCCGCGCAACAGCGAAACCTTGGCCGACATGGCGCGCGAGCATGACGGCACGGTCGAAAAAGTGATCGTCAAGGCCGATCGCAAGCGCACTATCCGGCACGCGATGGAAGTGCGCCATATCAGCTTCGTCAATGAAACTTTTATCGCCCAGTTGCGCCGTCACGACGTGGCGCTGGTAGTGGCCGACACTGCCGGCAAATGGCCGTTCCTGGAAGACGTCACCGCGAGCTTCATGTACCTGCGGCTGCACGGCGACAAGGTGCTGTATGCCAGCGGCTACAGCAATGCCGCCCTGACTCGCTGGTGCAAGCACATCGATGCATGGCGCAAAGGCAGCGAACCGAAAGACGCCACGCGCTGCAGCGACGAGAAGCCGCGCAAGCGGGCCAGCCGCGATGTGTATTGCTATTTCGACAACGACACCAAGGTCAAAGCGCCCTTCGATGCACGCAAGCTGGCGCAGAAACTTTCGTAGGCTGGGGTGCGAACCCCAACGTGGCGTACGGTCCGCGGCCATGTTGGGTTCGCACCCACCCTATGCGCCTACGCGGCCTGAACGCCGGTTCTGCCCAACATCCTGGTCACATTCACTTGCCTTATCGTTGACATATCCCGTTGCAAGGTCTTCCTTCGACGGGCCGCCGCGGCGGAGCAGACGTGAGCCTTCGGGAATATCAACGCAAACGCAATTTCAAATCCACCCGGGAACCCAAGCCGGATGCGGCCGTTCCTGAGGGCAGCCGTACGCTGTTCGTGGTGCAGCTTCATCACGCCAGGCGGCGGCATTTCGATTTTCGCCTGCAAGTAGGCAATGCATTGAAAAGCTGGGCAGTGCCGAAAGGGCCGAGCTATAACCCACATACCAAGCGCCTTGCCGTGGAAGTGGAAGATCATCCGGTGGCCTATGCCGATTTCGAAGGCGAGATCGAGGAAGGCTACGGCAAAGGCCATGTCGATCAATTCGATCGGGGCGTGTGGTCCACCGACGGCGATCCGATGGCGCAATTGAAGAAAGGCCATCTGCGCTTCGAACTGTTCGGCACGCGCCTCAAGGGTGGCTGGCATCTCGTGCGCAGCGGGCGCAAAGAACGCCAGCAGCCCTGGTTTCTGATCAAGGACGACGATGCCTTCGCCAGCGACGTCGAAGCCGATGATCTGCTGGATACCAAGATGCGCGAAAGCACGCGTAAAGCGGCCAAATCCGAAAGCGCGCGCATCGCGGCCAAGAAATCCACCGCGCGTGTGCGCAAGGCGCCGGCTGCACGCAAGCTCGGCAAAACCTCGCTGATCCATCAGGCCAAGGCATTGCCGAACGCGAAAAAAGCCGCCGCCAGTGCCGAGTTCTTTGCGCCCGCGCTGACGCAGCTGCGACTGGAGCCGCCACCCGGCGACAACTGGATCCACGAGGTGAAATGGGACGGCTACCGCATCCTCGCCACCATCGCCAAGGGCAAGGTGGCGCTGTGGTCACGCAACGCCTTGCGCTGGGACGACAAGGTTCCCGACATCCTGCAGGCAGTCGACGCACTGGGGCTCGATTCGGCGCGACTTGATGGCGAATTGATCGCTACCGACAGCCAAGGCCGCAGCGATTTCAACGCGCTCCAGAAAACGCTATCCGGCGAAGCACAGCATCCGCTGGTTTACGTGTTGTTCGACCTGCCCTATTTCGAAGGCTACGACCTTGCACGCACACCGCTGCTGGAACGCAAGGCGCTGCTCGAACGCATGCTGGGCCACGGCCGCAGGCACCTGGCTTTCAGTTCCCACACGCAAGGCGACGGCGTGGAAGCCATGCAGCGCGCGATGGACTTCAAGCTGGAAGGCATCGTGTCCAAGCGCATCGATTCGGGCTACCACTCAGGACGCGGCGGCGACTGGATCAAGGTAAAGCGCCTGGAAGGCGATGAATTTGCAGTGGTCGGCTACACGCCGCCGAAGGGCAGCCGCAATGGCTTTGGTTCCTTGCTGCTGGCCAAGCCCGATCCTGATCATCGCGACGGCTGGCTGTTCGCCGGTCGCGTCGGCACCGGCTTTACCGACAAATCACTGGCGCAAACCGCCGCATTGGTCACCAAGAACGCGTCACGCAAGACGCCGCCGAATCTGCGCAACATCGATCCGCTGTTGCGCGATGCGTGGTGGGTGCAACCGAGCCTGGTGGTCGAAGTGAACTATCGTGGCATGGGCAACAACAGCCTGCTGCGGCAACCCAGCCTGAAGACCTTGCGCATGGACAAGACACCGAACGATTTGCGGAATGCCGACCGCTCGCCCGCAAAAAAAGCATCGAAGCCCGCGAAAAAAGCACCGACCAAGACGGCGCGCACGCGCTCGACTTCCAACGATGCCGACACCAGCCTTGTCACCATCACGCATCCCGATCGCGTGGTCTTTCCCGGCGACAACATCACCAAACAGGACGTGGCCGACTACTACAGCAGCATCATGCAGTGGTTTTTGCCGAGCGTGCTGGGGCGTCCGCTTTCCATCATCCGTTGCCCGGAAGGCGCGGAAAAAACCTGCTTCTTCCAGAAGCATCCGGTGCAAGGCCTGCATCGCGTGGGCTTTGTGCGCCTGAAGGAAGAGAAAGGCTCGCAAGCCATCTACATCTACGCGAAAGATGCCAACTCCGTGATGGAACTGGTGCAATTCGGTACGCTGGAATTCCATCTGTGGGGCAGCATGGCCGACAACCCCGACAAGGCCGACCGCGTGGTGTTCGATCTGGATCCCGCACCGAAAGTCGGCTGGAAACGCGTGGTCGCCGCAGCGCGACTGCTCCGCACATGGCTGGATCGCATCGGCCTGGCATCATTCCTGCGCACCACCGGCGGCAAAGGTTTGCACGTGGTGGTGCCGCTCAATCCCGGTTGCCCATGGTCGCAGGTGAAGGATTTCTCGCATGCCGTCGCCAGCACCATGGCAAGCGCATACCCGGATGAATTCATCGACACCGCCAGCAAGGTCAAGCGCAGCGGCAAGATCTTCGTCGACTACCTGCGCAACAGCCGCGGCGCCACCAGCATCGCCAATTATTCGCTACGCGCGCGCAAAGGCGCGCCCGTCGCCGTGCCGCTGCGCTGGGAAGAACTGGCGAAGATCGAACGCGGCGACGCCTTCAACATTCACACCCTTCCCAAGCGCCTGGCGCGGTTGCGCAAAGACCCGTGGGAGGGTATCGACACCATTGAGCAATCCTTGGATACGGCACTCGAAACCTTGCACAAGCAACAGTGACTGTTCCATCCATCGCGGAGAACCACTCATGACGACCACGCTTGAAAAACCCCTGCGGCGCGAAATCGACGTAGAAGGCCAGCCTTACACGGTAGTGATGGATGCGCAGGGATTGAAGATCACGCGTAAAGCCCACCGCAGGGGCATCGAGTTGAAGTGGGCCGATCTGATCAATGGCGATGCGGCGGTGGCGGCGGCGTTGAATGCGTCGGTGGGTGACGAGCAAGGATGACGCAACGCACGCTTCGTAGGATGGGTTACCGGGACGTGATCACCATTCCGACGTAGCTTGAAAGTCCAGTTTTGCCGGGGTCGCCCTCTCCCCTGCGGCAACAGGGGAGGGCTGGGGTGGGGTTGCTTGGGCTTTAGCGTGCAGCCGAACGTCACGATGAATATTGGCGGCATGAACCATGTGGCGACACACGGCTTACAACGACGTGTGCATCCCGCAGCTCGCTTCGCTCACACCCCACCCTCACCCTCCCCTGCACGCAGGGGAGGGAACTGATTTACGGCGCTGTGTGGCTCTCGAGCCCGATGTAATCAAGAGACAGGACTTGATCCGGGGGTAACTCAACCTACGCCCGCTTCCTCGTTCTCGCCGCCTTCTTCGCCGCAGCGGAACGACCACGCGTACCCTTCGTACGTGCTGCCTTCTTCGCCGCCGCCGAACGCGACGCGGAACTACGCTTGGACGCCGCGCGCTTGCCCTGCTTCGACAACGCACGCTTGGATGCCGCACCCCGCCCTTCCCGACGCAAGGCCCGCGATGACGCGCTGGCACGCTTGGCGCTGGAACGTTTGGTCGTGGCGCGTTTGCGCGACGCGGATTTTCCCGTGCTGGCGCGCTTGCGGCTCGAGGCCTTTTTACTGGAGGCTTTCTTGGTCGACGACTTCTTCCGCGGCACCTTCACGCCGGCGCGCCGCGCCTTGGAAAGCCCGATGGCGATGGCCTGTTGCGGCGACCGTGCACCATGCTTGCCTTTTCGCACGTGCTCGATTTCTTCATGCACATATTCGCCGGCCTGGGTACTGGATGACTTGCCTTGGCGCTTGTCTCGGGCAGCTGCTTGCCGCGTCTTTTTCTCGGGCATGTCGTATCTCCGGTGTGAGCAGACACAGCCAGCTTTACTCGCGCGCGCGTCGACACGTTGTCAAAGCCATGCGCTATTCCTGCTTGCGAATAAGCGTGATGCGTCCATTCGGTTCCAGTCTTGCGATGCTGATGCTCTTGGTGTCTTCGAGCCCCGCCGCATGCAGGGCGCGCCGAAACGCAGCCTTCGGCAAGCACACGCGTTCCAGCGATCCGGGCACCACTTCGCCATCGTGCACCAGGATGGTGGGACGCCCTTCGACGAAACGATTCAACCAGGGCGAACGCGTGCATGCCCACGCCACCGCGCGATCCGTCGCCAGCATGGCCGCCACGGCGATCAGGCCGCCCTGAAACGAGCCATCGTGGCCCACGATGGAATTGCGCAAGACACCGCCGACCAGGACCAGCACGATGATGTCGAAGGTGGACATATCGCCAAAGGAGCGCTTGCCGACGATGCGCATCATGAACACCGCCGCGAGATAGGCGGCGATACCGCGCCATACGAATTGCCACCACGGCATGGCCATATCAAATGCACTGCTCATGAAAGAAACTCCTTCGCGGCTTTCCGACGGGATATCACTATCGCCCTGCCCCTTGTGAAAAACCGTCGAAACACCGTGAACGCCACTGGCAAGCAGCTAAATCGATGCGGCTGCCATCACAAGGATTTCGTTCCCCGTGCACGCGGGCTCGCTCACAGTGGACGCCATCGTTGCAGCCGGCGAGGCAGCACCTATGAACCGCATTCCTACGACACGGCGTGCACCGACTATCCATGCGGAAGTCCCCGCACCGGACCCGATCAAACCGCCGGCGCCTTCGCCATCGCCCGACATCCCCGATCCCGACCCTCAGCCGCCATTGCCTACGCCGGAGCGTCCGCCGCTGACTGATCCGGAACCACCGCCGGCACCGATCGGCGACCCAGTAGGTACGCCCCCCGTGCCGCAAGCGCTGATTTGAACAGCGTAGGTTGGGGTGCGAACCCCAACATCGCCATGCCGAGCATCACGCCATGTTGGGGTTCGCACCCCAACCTACGCCGCGAACTACAACGCGTTCGCCATCGCCAGGTGGTGCTGCAGCGTTGGCAATGTCTGCGTCGCGAACGTTTTCAAGTCGCCATCCATGCCTGATGTGGACTCCGTCTGGAACAACGCCACCGCATCGCGATGGTCTTTCACCATCATCTGCGTATACGCGGTATCGAAATCCTTGCCATGCAACGAGCGCAGTTTGGCGAGATTATTCTGCTGATCCGTCGTGGGTGACATCGAGATGGTATAGCCGTCTTTCTGCGCCACGGTTTTCAGCTCATCGTTGGCTTTGCCGTGGTCGCGAATCATGGTGGCGGCGAAAGACTTGACCTTGCTCGACTGTGCCTGCGTCTGCGCCAGGCGTGCCGCCATGATTTCCGTATCGCCGGCGGCGGAGGCCGCGGTGACAAAGCGGACGTCCTGCGCCGTATGCGTGCCCACGGCGCCCGTGGCTGGCGTGGATGCCTGGGAAGCGCCGCTCTGCGCCCAGGCGGGCGAACCCATCGACAACATCAGCAACGGCACGAGGGAAAGTTTCAGCGGTGACATGTTCATCTCCAACGCATGGGTCACGCATAGTTAGCATCGACGGCGTGACTCGCATGTATCTCGCATGTATCGATCGAGAGAACTTGCGCATGCGCGATTCATGCTGCGTTCGTTTCCATGCTCACGTGCAAATTATGTTCAAGGTTCTACAGTGCCATGTAGTGGACGTCATGGAGCATAGTCATGACCGAACTTGTCGTTGCCTGTTTTGACACGCAATTCGATGCCAACGCCGCCGCCGAAAAGTTGTTGTCCCGCGGACTTCGGCGTGAACAAATCGTCCTGAGCTTCGACGAAAGCGTCGGACATTCACCTTCCAGTTCAAGTGCGCCGACCACGGTGATATCGGAGGCCAGCCACACCGGACGCATCGACACCAGTACCGGCCACGACAAACCGAAGCGTGCCTCGTCGTCCGATCGCACACCGATGCAGTTGCCCGATCCCAGCCTGATCGGCCATTCCACCCTGGTGGTGGAGCTGCGTGGGGAGATGTCGATGGATGACGTGTGTGCGCTGCTTGATGGTGCTGGCGCCAGCTCCGTGCGTTCGCACGAACAAGGCCAGCGGCGCCGCGAAGATCCCGCCATGTGGCCATCCGTCGGACGCGGATCGCAGGAGGACGTGCAACGCAGCGTCGATGCCGCCAAAGGCGGTTCGACCTTGGGCGCGCGGCGCTCTCGTTAGCGAGTCGTCATCGCGGTCATTGCCGCGCTTCCAGGCGCATGCCGCGTGGCGTAAGCCAGCGCTCCACGCCTTCAAACAAGCCTTGCACGACCAGCGCCATGCATGCGGCAGGAATGGCACCTTCCAGAATCAAGCCCGTGTCATCCAGGCGAATGCCGGTGACGATGGGTTGACCGTAACCGCCCGCACCAATCAGCGCACCCAATGTCGCGGTGCCGACGTTGATGACCGCAGCGGTCTTGATACCGGCCAGGATCGAGCGCGTTGCCATTGGCAGTTCTACCTGGCGCAAGCGCACGCCGCGCGGCAGACCCAAGGCGGCGGCCGATTCGCGCAGATCCGGCGGAATGCCGACCAGCCCCGTGTAGGTGTTGCGCACGATCGGCAGCAAGCTGTACAGGAACAAGGCGGCAATCGCCGGCCACGTGCCGATGCCGAAGAACGGAATCATGAATACGAACATCGCCAGCGACGGAATGGTCTGCAACACGCCGCTGAGTGCCATGACCAGCTGACCTAGTCGTTTTGCGCGCGCCGCGAACACGCCCAGTGGAATCGCAAGCAGCACCGCGGCGATCAGCGAGATCAGTACCAACCGCAGATGCTCCACGGTTCGCTGCCACAATCGCGTCCATAGCCCTGCGCCATCGCCATCCGCTTGCACGCCGAGGAAATCCGCTGCGACGACGGTTTCTTTTTCGCCATGCAGTTTCACCATCGCGTTCATCTGCCGCATCGCGTCCGCATCGATACGGCCAGCGAGCTTGTTCAGCACCTCGACGAAGACCGGCGCGCGTTGTTGCAGATCGAGACGATATAAATAGACGGCGTCGTAATGCGGAAAATAATGCCGGTCGTCATCGAGCGTGCGCAGGTGGTAGTAGGGAATCTCCGCATCGGTGCTGTAGAGGTCGATCGCATCCACCGCGCTGCTCGCCAGCGCGCGATAAGAAAGCGCGTGATCCAGGCCGCGCACCTGCTTCTGCGGCAAAGCGTAGCGTTGGCGCAAACCCGGCCAGCCATCGCTGCGCGCCATGAATTCGTTGGAGAAGCCAAAGCGCAGTTCCGGGTGCGCAGCCAGACCCGACAGGCTGCGAATGCCCAACTGCGCGGCGCGATCCGCGCGCATGCCGATGGCATAGGTATCGTTGAAACCCAGCGAATCGGTGATGCCGATGCCGAGCGGCTTGAGCGCAGCGCGCAGCGTGGGAATGTCCGCATCCGGCGGCACGTTCTTCAGCAACTCATGCGTGAGCGTGCCGGTGTATTCGGGATACGCATCGATATCGCCGTGCTGCAAGGCGCTCCACAGAATGGCGGTGCCGCCCAGCTCGCGCTGATGCACCGCTTGCACGCCTGCCTGCCGTGCCGCCAGGCGCGCCATTTCGCCAAGGATCACCGATTCGGTGAATTGCTTGGAACCGATGCGCACTGGCGCCGCATGCGCATAGGCCGGCAGCAGCAACAAAGCGGTTATCGCCAACCACACGCGCTTCACGGCGACACCCCTTGCAGCGTGCGCTGCGCGGCCACGAAACGCGTCACGAAGGGATCGGCCGGGCGATGGCAGAGATCATCCAGCCGTCCATCCTGCACCACCTTGCCGTTGCGCATCAGCACCAGGCGATCGGCAAACCACGCGGCTTCGGCCATGTCGTGCGTCACCACGATCACGGTCTTGCCGAGCTGGTTGAAGATGGTCTTCAACTCGTCTTGAAGTTCATGGCGCACGATCGGGTCGAGCGCGCCCAGTGGTTCGTCGAGCAGTAGCGCATCGGGATCGAGCATCAGGCCGCGCATCAGCGCCACGCGTTGACGCTGGCCGCCGGACAGTTCGGCGGGATAGCGTTCCAATACGCCTTCCGGCAAGTGGGTCAGTGCGGCCAGTTCTTCCGCGCGCTGGCGAATACGCTCGCGGCTCCAACCCAGATGATGCGGCAACAAGGCCAGGTTGCCCAATGCAGTGAGGTGCGGAAACAGGCCGCCCTCCTGGATCACGTAACCCACGCGCCGGCGCAGCGCCAGCACCTGCGCCTGTTCCAGGCGCGATCCCTCCACCCAGATCTCGCCGCGGTCCGGCCATTCCAAGCCGAGCAGTACACGCAGCAAGGTCGACTTGCCCGAGCCGCTGCTGCCGATCAAGGCAGTGTTGCTGCCGGCGGGAAAACGCAGGCTGACGTCGTCGAGCGCAATCACGCTGCCATAGCGCTTGCTGACGCCGCGGAGCTCGAACGCTTCGGAGGAGGCGTTGCTGGTGGGAGGCATGCGGGGATGGTCTGGCAGTGGGAGCCGCATTGTAGGCTGGGATGGAATCCCAGCATCGCTACCGGCACGAACGCTGGATTTCATTCCAGCCTACGCGATCCGTCGGGCCGTGGGCGACTGAAAGACCAATGTTGCATAGCAGCATGTATCCTTGTCGCATGCCCAGCCACCCCGCCCTGCTCCACTACTGGCGCCGCCTGCGCGGCTCGGACCGCTTCGCCGAATGCCAGCGCGTGCTGCTCGCGCTCGGCGGCGTCATTCTCTATTGCCTGTGGCGCAACCAAGCCGCCGCGATGATTCCCGCCATGCTCGGCGTGATCGCCTGCGCGCTGGCCGAAACGGAAGACCATTGGCGCAATCGCTCACTCACCCTGCTGGTCACGCTGTGCTGTTTTGCCGGCGTGGCGTTTACGGTGGAATGGCTATTGCCGCATCCATGGCCGTTCGCATTCGCGCTGGCGGCGATGACCTTCGTGCTGGTAATGCTCGGCTCGATCAGCGCGCGCTACGCCACCATCGCCGGCGGCACGCTGATTCTGGCGGTGTACACCATGATCGGCACGGACTCGCCGCATCCGCCAGCGTCGCTGCTGACCGAGCCATTGCAATTGCTGGTGGGCGCCGCCTGGTACGGGCTGCTCTCGCTGCTGTGGAGCGTGCTGTCGCCGCAGCTTGCCGTGCGCCATGCCTTGGCGCGCGTGTTCGACGCGCTCGCCGATTATCTGGAAACCAAGTCCGCGCTGTTCACGCCCGTGCACGGCATCGATCGCGACGCGCTGCTGCTTACGCTGGCGATGCAGAACGAGCACGTCGTGGAAGCGCTCAACGACACCCGCATCGTGCTGATCGACCGCATCGGCATGCGCCGCCCGCGCGGCGCCACGGCGGCGCGCCTGCAGCTGTACTTCAAGGCGCAGGACATCCACGAACGCGTCAGCTCTGCGCACTATCCGTATATCGAACTGGCCGAGGCGTTCTATCACAGCGACGTGCTGTTCCGCTGCGAACACATGCTGCGCCTGCAGGCGCGCCAATGCCGCGGGCAGGCCGAGGCGCTGCGCCTGCGCACTTCGCCCAGACCCGCCGCCGACCTGCGCACCGCGCAAAGCGATCTGCGTGATGCTATCGACGCGGTGCGCGGCACGATGCAGCCCGCATCCGAACAGCTGCTGCGCTCGCTGGATGCCCTGCTGCGCAATATCGCCGCGATCCAGGCATTGCTGGAAAACGAACAATCACCCATGACGCTCGACGGCGAAGACGGCGCCTTGCAAAACCCCGGCCCGCAAACCCTGGGCGAAGTATGGGAGCGCATCGCCATCCAGCTCACGCCACGCTCCTCGCGCTTCCGCCACGCGATCCGCCTGACGCTGGCGTTGACGGCGGGCTTCGGCGTGCTGCGCCTGGTTCATCCGCTGCACGGCTACTGGATTCTGCTGACCACCTTGCTGGTCTGCCAGCCGAGCTATGGCGCCACGCTTGCGCGCATGTTACAGCGTGTGTCCGGCACGGTGATCGGCGTGGTGCTGGGCTGGGCAAGCTTGCGCCTGCTGCCCGCCGAACCCTGGCCATTGCTGCTCACCGTGCTTTCCTGCGTGGTGTTCTTCGCCGCGCGCCTGCGCCGCTACACCCTCGCCACCGCATCGATCACCGTCTTCGTGGTGCTGTGCTTCAGTGAAGCCGGCCACGGCTACGACGTGATGTGGCCGCGCCTGCTCGACACCCTGATCGGCTCAGCCATCGCGGCGCTGTCGATCTATTTGGTGCTGCCGGACTGGCAAGGCCGCCAGCTCGATCAGGTGCTGTCCAACACGATGCGCAACGACGCGCGCTACCTGCAGCAGGTGATCGCGCAATACGTGCATGGCAAGCGCGACGACCTGCCCTACCGCATCGCCCGACGCGAAGCCCACAACGCCGATGCGGCACTCAGCGGCATGCTCGCCAACATGCTGCGCGAGCCGGGACGCCGGCAACGCGGCAACGAAGACCTGCTGCGCTTCCTCACCATCGCCCACACGATGCTTGGGCATATTTCCGCGCTGGGGGCGCATCGGCAGGCGATCGGGTGCGCGGAAGCGCGCGATACGGTAACGCTGGCGGGCAATCTGGTGGTTACACGGTTGGAGCAGTTGGCGGATGCGTTGGTGGCGCGGGTGGGGGCGTTCGCGCCGGAAAGCGAGGCTGAGCAGAGTGTGATGCCTGGCGTGGATGGGGCGGATGATGAGGTGGCGAGGTTGGTGTTGGGGCAGTTGGGGTTGATCTTGGCGCAGAGGAATCGGTTGGGGAGTGTGGTTTGCGATATTCGCAATGGATGATGTTTTCTTTGTTGCTGAAAGCGTTGGCATTGCGCGTTGTAGTTGTATCGCGTGGCGTTGAGCCATTGCCTGCGGCGCTTTCGGTCGCGGAGCGACCGAGTCACTTCTCTTTGCGTGCCAAAGAGAAGTAACCAAGAGAAAGGGCACCCCAACGGGTGCGCTTGGCAGGCATGCATGCCTGCCAAGTCCGTGAAGGGCCCGGGAAGAGCGAGCGCGCATCCATGCGCGCTGACACTGGCGCATCGCCGGTCATTGCACGGTATTGGCTTTTGTAGGCTGGGATGAAATCCCAGCATCGCCATGCCTATCCATGCGGGGATTTCATCCTAGCCTCCAATTTCATCCCAGCCCACGGGATATGACCCGGCTTGTTACAACCGGCCTTCGCTGGCGTTATCCTTGCCGGCCGTAGCCCTCCTGGGCATCCGTACTCCGCAGAACCCTCAAGGAATACCCATGGCCATCAATG
>NZ_DATEJY010000268.1:0-39025 GCF_035277725.1 Dyella sp.
TCAAATCCGCGCTCAAGCCGTTCTGGGTCATCCTCGACCGCAAATACTGGGTCGATGACATCTACTTCGCGATCTTCGCCCGTGGTGGCGTGAAGCTGGGTCGCATGTTCTGGAAGGGTGGCGATGCGGCCGTGATCGACGGCGTGCTGATCGATGGTTCGGCCAGCCTGATCCAGCGTATCGCCGCGGGCGTACGCCGCGTGCAGTCCGGTTATCTGTATCACTATGCGTTTGCGATGATCCTCGGCCTGATCCTGCTTCTGGGCGGGTATTGGCTGGTCGGGCACTAAAGGGAATCGAGCTCCATGTTCAATCACTTGCTCAGCCTGCTGATCTGGCTGCCCATCGTTGGCGCGGTGCCCGTGTTGCTGGCCGGCTCCGGTCGTCCCAACGCGGCGCGCTGGATCTCCCTGTTGATGGCCATCCTCACGTTCGCCATCAGCCTGTTCCTCATCCCGCAGTACAACGCTGATGTCTCCGGGATGCAGCTGGTCGAAAGCCATGTGTGGATCGAAGCGCTCAACGTCCACTACGGCCTCGGCGTCGACGGTATTTCCGTTGCACTGATCCTGCTGACCACCTTCGTGGGCATCCTGGTGATCATCGGTGCCTGGGAAGTGATCCAGGACAAGCCGCACCAGTACATGGCCGCCATGCTGGTGCTCGAAGGCCTGATGATCGGCGTGTTCTGCGCCACCGACGCGTTGCTGTTCTATGCCTTCTTTGAGGCGATGCTGATCCCGATGTTCATCCTCATCGGTATCTGGGGCGGTCCGCGTCGCGTCTACGCCACCCTGAAGTTCTTCATCTACACGTTCTTCGGCTCGATCTTCATGCTGATCGGCCTGATCTACCTGTATCTGAAGGCAGGCACGTGGGATCTGCACGCGTTGCAGGCACTGCCGTTGTCGCTGACGGAGCAGAGCTGGCTGTTCTTCGCCTTCCTGATCGCCTTTGCGGTGAAGGTGCCGATGGTGCCGGTGCACACATGGTTGCCGGACGCGCACGTGGAAGCACCTACCGGTGGTTCGGTGGTGCTGGCGGCAGTGATGCTGAAGATCGGCGGATACGGCTTCCTGCGTTTCAGCTTGCCGATCGTGCCGGATGCCTCGCATCAATTTGCGTGGATCGTGATCCTGCTCAGCCTGATCGCCGTGGTCTATATCGGCTACGTGGCACTCGTGCAGGAAGATATGAAGAAGCTGGTGGCGTACTCGTCCGTGGCGCACATGGGCTTCGTGACCCTGGGTATCTTCATTGCCTTCATGCTAGTGCGCGACCAGGGCAATACCGATGCCGCACGTCTGGGCATGCAGGGCGCGATGGTGCAGATGATCTCGCACGGCTTCGTCTCGGGCGCGATGTTCTCGTGCATCGGCGTGCTGTATGACCGCCTGCACACCCGCCTGATCAAGGACTACGGCGGCGTGATCAATGTGATGCCGTGGTTCGGCCTCTTCTACGTGTTTTTCGCCATGGCCAACTGCGGCTTGCCGGGAACCAGCGGATTCGTGGGCGAATTCATGGTGATCCTGGCCAGCTTCAGCGCCAATCCGTGGATCGCGCTGTTTGCCGCCTTCACGCTCATCATCGGCGCGGCGTACACGTTGTGGCTGGTCAAGCGCGTGCTGTGGGGCGAAGTGACCAATCCGCACGTGGCCGAGATGAAGGACATCAACGGACGCGAGTGGCTGGTGCTGGGCGCGTTCGCCGCGTTGACGCTGATCATCGGCGTGTGGCCGGAACCGCTGACCCACCTGATGAACACCTCGGTGAACCAGCTCGTGCAAGTACTGGCCATTCACAAGGTCTAAGAGAACGACCATGCCGACTATCAACGACATTCTCATCATGCTGCCGGAATTCTTTCTGGTGGCCGCGGCGTGCGTTCTCCTGCTGGCCGACGCTTTCATGAAACCGGCCGAGCGCGTGTACCTGCACTGGCTCTCCATCGGCGTGCTGGTGGTGACCGGCTACCTGGTACTGCGCTACCAGCCCGAGGGCGCAGTCACCGCGTTCGGCGGCATGTTCATTCGCGACGGACTGAGCACGATCCTCAAACTGTTCGCGATTCTCTCAACCATCCTGGTCTTTATCTACGGCCGTCCCTACATGGTCGATCGCAAGCTGTTCGTGGGCGAGTTCTACACGCTCATGCTGTTCGCGGTGATCGGCGTGATGCTGCTGGTATCGGCCGGCAGTCTGGTGATGATCTACCTCGGCCTGGAACTGCTGACGCTGTCGTCGTACGCACTGGTGGCGCTGAACCGCGATTCCAGCCTGTCGTCCGAGGCCGCCATCAAGTATTTCGTGCTGGGTGCGTTGTCGTCGGGTCTGCTGCTGTATGGCATGTCGATGATCTATGGCGCCACCGGTACGCTGGGTCTGGCGCAGCTGCATGAAGCCATCCCGCACAGTGCAATGCCGCATCTGCTGATCTTCGGCCTGGTGTTTCTGGTGATCGGCGTGGCGTTCAAGCTTGGCGTGGCGCCGTTCCACATGTGGATTCCGGACGTCTACGAAGGCTCGCCCACGGCGGTGACCGCGTTCATCGGTTCGGCGTCCAAGCTCGCCGCGTTCGGCATGGCGTTCCGCCTGCTTGCGACCGGCATGGGTGATTTCTCGCAGCACTGGCAGATCATGCTGGCTGCGCTCGCGGTGCTGTCGTTGGCCATCGGCAACATCGTGGCCATCGTGCAGAGCAACCTCAAGCGCCTGCTTGCGTATTCGACCATTTCGCACATGGGTTATCTGCTGCTTGGCTTGGTCAATGCAGGTCCGGAAGGCTATTCCGCCGCCATGTTCTACGCAGTGAGCTATGCGCTCATGTCCACCGCAGCCTTCGGCGTGATCCTTGCGCTGAGCCGCGCCGGTTTCGAGTGCGACAACATCGATGACTTCAAGGGTCTCAACCAGCGCGCACCGTGGATGGCGTTCCTGATGATGCTCGCGCTGTTCTCGCTGGCTGGCGTGCCGCCGCTGTTCGGCTTCTTCGCCAAGCTGCTGGTGCTGCAGGCTGCGATCCACGCCGGCATGTTGTGGCTGGCGATCGTGGGGGCCGTGTTCGCCATCATCGGCCTGTACTACTACTTGCGCGTGGTGAAGGTGATGTACTTCGACAAGCCGGAAGTCGGCACCGAAGTGCGCATCCAGCCCGATTTCACGCTGCGCCTGGTGCTGTCGCTGAATGCGCTGGTACTGCTGGGACTTGGCTTGTACTGGGGCCCGCTGCTCAGCTGGTGCAAGCAGGCATTTGTGGGTTGAGAGAAAAATTTCTTCCCGCGAAAGAGAAAAATAGCGGTCATGGTCTTGCAAGAATTCGGCCAAGTCGCTAACATTCTCGGACTCTGATGCGGGGTGGAGCAGTCTGGCAGCTCGTCGGGCTCATAACCCGAAGGTCGTAGGTTCGAATCCTACCCCCGCTACCATATTTATCGCATCAGAAAGCCGGTGATCTTCAAGATCGCCGGCTTTTTTTATGTCTCCGAAAAATCCGCGCCTGATGACAGCGATAGCTTGTTTGCGCGCTGGGAAGGGCGATAAATCATTGCGTTGCACCGTTCTGTTACGTATACTTTCCAAACTCTGTAGCGGTCAGAAGCGCGTTATACAGGCGCGAATCGGCAGGCGACCAGATCTTTCTTGGACAAGAAAGCCTCCTCGCGAGGCTTTTTTGTTGGGCGCAAGGATGCGTATGCGTCGTGTCGGGTCATAATCACCGACTTGGGGCGCACGGAAAGGCTCTGGTAGAGCGGGACATCGGCAAGGTAAGGGAATGGGCCGTCAGAGCCCATTTTTTGTTTCCGGCAACGGTATCGAGAGATTGGACACACAGGCGCTAGCACAACGCTTCACTGACGTTTTGGCGGATCTCCAGCTGGAATGCATCGGTGTGGAATTCAGCCCTTCACAGGGACAAAGCACGCTGCGCGTCTATATCGATGCCGAAGGGCGAGAGGTCACCCTCGACGATTGCGAGGCGGCTAGCCGCGAACTATCGGCGCTGCTCGACGTTGAAGATCCCGTTCCCGGTCATTACGTGCTGGAAGTGTCCTCGCCGGGTATCGATCGCCCGCTGTTTACCACTGCACAGTTCGCCAAGGTGACCGGGCAGGAAGTGAAGGTTCTGTTGAAGGCGCCATTAGACGGACGCCGCCGTCTGCGCGGCAAGATCGTTTCGGTGGAAGGCGAGCAGATCCGTCTGGAAGCGGAAGGCAAAGTATTTCAGTTCGAGCACGATGCGGTGGAAAGTGCCCGCATCGTGCCGGATTGGGCAGCGCTCGGTTACGTGCCGCAGCCCAAACCCGGCGGTCGCAAGCCGGGCAAGAAGAAAGGGTAGAACTAAGGTCAATCTGTGATGGAACGCTGGACAGCGTTCACGGAGTGGTTTCAATGAGCAAAGAACTTTTGCTGGTCGTAGATGCGGTTGCCAACGAAAAAGGCGTGTCGCGCGACGTGATCTTCCAGGCGATGGAAGCCGCGTTGGCGTCGGCCGCGAAAAAGCGTTATCCGGATGAAGACCCGGATATCCGCGTCACCATCGATCGCAATTCGGGTGACTATGAAACCTTCCGTCGCTGGGAAGTCATCGCTGATGACGGCGAGATGGAATCCCCGTTCCGCCAACTGCGCCTGATGGATGCCGAAGACGAGCGCTCCGGTGCGCAGATCGGCGAATTCATCGAGCAGCAGATTGAAAACGCCGAATTCGGCCGCATTGCAGCGCAGGCCGCCAAGCAGGTGATCGTGCAACGCGTGCGCGAAGCCGAGCGCCAGCAGGTGGTCGATGCGTTCAAGGATCGCGTGGGTGAACTGGTTACCGGCATCGTCAAGCGCGTCGAGCGCGGCAACGTCTACCTCGACCTCGGCGGCAATGCCGAAGCCTTTATTCCGCGTGACAAGACCATCCCGCGTGAATCGCACCGCGTCGGTGACCGCGTGCGTGGTTATTTGTTTGAAGTGAAATCCGAAGCACGCGGTCCGCAGTTGTTTGTATCGCGCGCCGCGCCGGAATTCATGATCGAGCTGTTCAAGCTCGAAGTGCCGGAGGTGGGCCAGGGCCTGGTCGAGATCAAGGGTTGCGCCCGCGATCCGGGTGATCGCGCCAAGATCGCCGTGGTGGCGCACGATAGCCGTACCGATCCCATCGGCGCCTGCATCGGCATGCGCGGCTCGCGCGTGCAGGCGGTGTCGAACGAGCTCAACGGCGAGCGCGTGGACATCATCCTGTGGCACGAGAACCAGGCCCAGTATGTGATCAACGCCATGGCGCCGGCCGAAGTGCAATCCATCATCATGGATGAAGACAAGCACTCGATGGACATTGCAGTTGCCGAGGACAAGCTGTCCCAGGCCATCGGCCGCGGCGGCCAGAACGTGCGCCTGGCCAGCAAGCTCACCGGCTGGCAGCTCAACGTGATGACCCAGGACCAGGTCGCCGCCAAGAGCGAGGCCGAGCAGGAATCCGCCCGCCAGCTGTTCATGGACAAGCTGGAAGTGGACCAGGAAATCGCCAACATCCTGGTGCAGGAAGGCTTCTCCAGCGTCGAAGAAATTGCCTACGTGCCGAGCGCGGAACTGCTGGCTATCGAAGGCTTCGACGAGGACATCGTCGAAGAGCTGCGTGCCCGCGCCCGCGACTCGCTGCTGACCGAAGCGCTGGCTGTCGAGGAAAACCTCGACGAACACCAGCCTTCCGAAGAACTGCTGAACATGGACGGCATGGACGAAGCGACGGCTTACGCGCTGGCTGAGCGCGGTGTCGTCACGATGGACGATCTGGCCGATCTCGCGGTCGACGACATGATCGACATCGACGGCATGGACGAAGATCGTGCTGCGGCACTCATCATGGCGGCACGTGCGCCGATGATTGCGCGGCTGGAGAAGGGCGGCTAACCGCGGGCGGCAGCGTCCCGGATGGGCGCGCCGGGAGACCGATGAGGTCTCCACCAAGGACGGAGGTGGCCGTGCAAGAACATGCCTTAGTAGCCAGGTTTTTGTACGGACGATAAGCGCGGGAACGGCGGAGAAAGAATCACGATGTCGGACGTCACAATCAAACAACTCGCTCAGGTTCTGGGCATGCCCGTCGACCGTCTGCTGACGCAGCTCGGCGAAGCCGGCATGAAATTCTCGAACCCGGAGCAGGTCATCAGCAGCACCGAGAAGGTGAAGCTGCTGGGCTTTCTGCGCCGCACGCACGGCAAGGCAGATGCCACCGTCGAAGCCGAGGATTCCTCGCCGCGACAGATCACACTCAAGCGCCGCAAGATCAGCGAACTGAAGGTGTCCACGCCGGGTGGCCGCGGTACCTCCAGCGCCAAGACGGTGAACGTGGAAGTGCGCGCCAAGCGCACCTACGTCAAGCGCAGCGTGATTGCCGAAGAAGCAAGCACGGATACCGAGCGCGAAGAAGCGCTGCGCCGGCTGCAAGAGTCGCAGCAGCAACGCGAGCACGAAGAACACGAGCGCGTCGAAGCCGAGCATCGGCGCCAGGAAGAAGCGCGTCAGCGCGCTGAAGAAGAAGCGGCGCGCCGTGAAGCCGAAGCGGCCGAACGCGCACGTCAGGAAGAAGCAGCTACACAAGCAGCCGCCGAGGCACAGGCCGCTGCACAGCAGCCGCAGCAACAAGCCCAGCCTGTCGAAGAACACCAAGAGCCGGCACGTATTCCCGAGCCGGTGGTTAAACCCGAGGAAGAAAAAGTGGCCGAATCCCCGGCCGTGCAGCGCATCGATCCCACCTCCCTGGGCATGATCCTGCCGCGCATCCATGAACCGCGTAAGCGTGAGAAGAAACCCGTGGTGGCAGCGCCCGCGCCAGCCCCCGCCCCCGCGCCGGCCCCTGCGCCGAGCAGCGGCGCCGACCGCGGCAAGACCAAGCACGGTGGCGGTTTCCGCGATCGTGAAGACGGGGCCGGTGGCAAGCGCTTCGCCGCTGGCGAACTGCATCTGTCTGATGCCGATCGCGCGCGCCGCTCCAAGCGTGGCAAGGCGAACAAGTCTGCAGTGCGTGAAGCGCCGCGCGGCGGCGCGCCGTCTGCCGGTGCGCACGGCTTCTCCAAGCCAACCGCGCCGGTGGTGCGTGAGGTCGTGGTGAGCGATGCCAACGTGGTCGCCGAGCTCGCGCAGAAGATGGCGGTCAAGGGCTCCGAAGTGGTCAAGGCCCTCTTCAAGATGGGCGTGATGGCCACCATCAACCAGACCATCGATCGCGATACCGCCATGCTGGTGGTGGAAGAACTCGGCCACAAAGCCGTGGAAGCCAGCGAGCAGGGCGCCGAAGCCGCGTTGGCTGCGCACACGCAAAGCGCCGAGCTGGAAGGCGAGCGCACACCGCGTCCACCGGTGGTCACCATCATGGGCCACGTCGATCACGGCAAGACCTCGCTGCTCGACTACATCCGCCGCACCAAGGTGGCGGCTGGCGAAGCCGGTGGCATCACCCAGCACATTGGTGCGTATCACGTGACGACGCCGAAGGGCGTGATCACCTTCCTGGATACACCAGGCCATGCTGCCTTCACGGCAATGCGTGCACGCGGTGCACAATCCACTGACATCGTGGTGCTGGTGGTGGCCGCTGACGACGGCGTCATGCCGCAGACGCAGGAAGCCGTGCAGCATGCGCGCGCGGCCAAGGTGCCGCTGATCGTCGCGATCAACAAAATGGACAAGTCCGACGCCAATCCGGATCACGTCAAGCAAGGCCTCGGTAATCTCGAGGTGATCCCGGAAGAGTGGGGTGGCGATACGCCGTTCATCCCGGTATCGGCCAAGACCGGCATGGGCGTGGACGCCTTGCTCGATGCCATTTCGGTGCAGGCCGAAGTTATGGAGCTGACGGCGGTCGAAGATGGCCCGGCTTCGGGCGTGGTGATCGAATCGAGCCTCGATCGCGGCCGTGGTCCGGTGGCGACCGTCCTGGTACAGCAAGGTACGCTCAAGCGCGGTGACTTCGTGGTCTGCGGCGTCGAATACGGCCGCATGCGCGCGCTGATCGACGAGACCGGCAAGACCGTGCAGGAAGCCGGCCCTTCGATTCCGGTGCAGGTGCTCGGCTTGTCCGGCGTGCCGGAAGCGGGCGACGATTTCGTCGCTGTGGCCGACGAGCGCCTGGCCCGCGAAGTGGCGGCAGAACGTCAGCTCAAGCGGCGCGAGACGCGCATGGTCAGCAAGGCCAACCGCCTGGAAGACATCATGGCGCAGATGGGCCAGGCGACCGAGCAGCAGACGCTCAATATCCTGGTCAAGGCCGACGTACAGGGCTCCGTGCAGGCTCTGCGCGATTCACTCAGCCAGATCGGCAACGAGAACGTGAAGGTGAACGTGATTGCGGCCGGTGTCGGCGGCATCACCGAATCCGACGCCACGCTGGCAGCAGCATCGAAGGCGCTGATCATCGGCTTCAACGTGCGCGCGGACGCTTCGGCGCGCAAGGTGATCGATACGGCCGGTCTGGACGTCCGCTACTTCTCGATCATCTATGACGTGATCGATCAGGTGAAGCAGGCGGCATCGGGTCTGCTGGGCGTGGAAGTGCGCGAGGAAATCATCGGCATCGCTCAGGTGCGCGATGTGTTCCGCAGTTCCAAGTTCGGCGCCGTGGCCGGCTGCATGGTCACCGAAGGCATGGTCAAGCGCAGCAAGCCGATCCGCGTGCTGCGCAACAACACCGTGATCTTCCAGGGCGAACTGGAATCGCTGCGCCGCTTCAAGGATCTCGTGGACGAAGTGCGTGCCGGCATGGAATGCGGTATCGCCGTGAAGCAGTACAACGACGTGAAAGTGGGTGACCAGATCGAGTGCTTCGAGCGTATCGAAGTTGCCCGCACGCTCTAGTCCACGCAATAGCCCTCTCTCCTCAGGGAGAGGGGGCGTAGGTTGGGTTAGCGCAGCGTAACCCAACGCTTTCGACTCGAATCTGTTGGGTTACGCTGCGCTAACCCAACCTGCAAACCATGCCCGATTGACGATTTCCGGCTTCCAAAACATGCCATCCCGCGACTTCAAACGCACCGACCGTGTAGGCGCCGAACTCCGCCGTGAGTTGGGCACCCTGGTGCATGCCGCCGTCCGCGATCACGGCCTGCCATCGTGCAGCGTGTCGGACGTGGAAGTCACGCGCGATCTGGACTGGGCAACCGTGTGGGTCACCGCGCTGCTGCCGCAGCAGTCCAAAGAAGCGGTAAAGGCGCTCAACGAACTGGCCATGGAATTTCGCCGTTCCTTGTCGCGCTCGATGCGTATCCGCCGCGTACCGGAACTGCGCTTCAAGTACGACGACTCGGTGGACAAGGGCGAGCGGATCGATCAGCTCTTGCGTCAGAATCCTGCGCAAGAAGCGGATCGCAGCGAAGATTGATGCCTCTCTCCACCTTGGAGGGGCTGACTACTGCACACCATGAGCCGTCGCCGCCATCGTCCCGATGCCCGTGACCTGCACGGCATCCTGTTGCTCGACAAGCCGCTGGGCATGAGTTCCAACAAGGCATTGCAGATGGCGATCGCCATCCTGCGCGCGGCCAAGGGCGGCCATACCGGCGCGCTCGATCCGTTGGCGACAGGCTTGCTGCCGCTGTGTTTCGGCGAGGCCACCAAGATCGCCGGCAACCTGCTCGGCTCGCGCAAGGCGTACCTGGCCGAATGCCGCCTGGGTGTTACCACGACCACTGCCGATCTCGAGGGCGAGGTACTGGAGCAACGGCCGGTGCCGGCGCTGGACGAGGCCACCCTCGAAGCTGCCCTGGCAACGCTGCGGGGCAGGATCGTTCAGGTGCCGCCGGTGTACTCGGCACTCAAGCAGGGAGGGGAGCCGCTTTACCTCAAGGCGCGCCGTGGCGAAACCGTGGAGGCGCCGCCGCGGGAGGTGGATATCCATCGCCTGGAACTGGTTTCCCGCACGGAAAATACCCTGTCGCTGCATGTGGAGTGCGGTTCCGGCACCTACGTGCGCAGCCTGGCCGTGGACCTTGGCGAAAAGCTGGGCTGCGGCGCTCATCTCAGCGCGTTGCGCCGGCTGTGGGTGGAGCCTTTCCGTGCCCCGGTCATGGTGACCATGGATGAGCTGCGCGAAGCAGCCGAGCAGGGCGGCGACAGCGTGGACCGGCTGGTCCTGCCGCTGTCGGCAGGGGTGGCCGACCTGCCGGCACTGTACCTGGATGCCACCGCGGGTCAGGCCGTCTCACAAGGGCGCCAGATTGAGTGGCCGGCCGCGCAGCCGCGCGCGTATTCGGCGGCTTTCGCCCCTGATGGACGCCTGCTGGCGCTAGTGGACTGCGACGAACAGGGCCGGATTCGCATTCTCCGTGGTTTCAATCTGCCTGCCGCCATTTAACGTGTTATGTGATGGTCTTGTTGCAATCCACCGGCCCTCGGTACAATAACCCGCTTGATTCAGAACTTTCTCTCAACCTGTCGGAGCTTGCGCAACGTCACCGGGCGGTGACGTTGCGCAAGTTCCGCACCTGTTTTTTTAAGGAAGACACACATGTCCCTCTCTGTAGAACAGTCCAGCAAGATCATTGCTGACTTCGGCCACGCGCCGAACGACACCGGTTCCACGGAAGTGCAGGTCGCCCTGCTTTCCGCCCGCATCGAACACCTCACCGATCATTTCAAGACGCATAAGCAGGATCATCACTCCCGTCGTGGTCTGCTGAAGCTGGTTAACCAGCGCAAACGCTTGCTCGGCTATCTCAAGGACCGCGATTTGGCTCGCTATCAGAGCCTCATTGAGCGCCTTGGCCTGCGTCGCTGATCGGACGAGGACACCCAAAGTGGCGAAAGTAACCAAGTCATTCCAGTACGGTAATCACGAAGTCACACTGGAGACGGGCGAAATCGCCCGCCAGGCTTCGGGCGCCGTCATGGTCAGCATGGGCGGTACCGTGGTGCTGGTCACCGTGGTCGCCGCTACCAAGGCGAAAGACGGGCAGGACTTCTTCCCGCTCACCGTCGACTACGTCGAGAAGTTCTACTCCGCCGGCCGCATCCCCGGGGGTTTCTTCAAGCGCGAAGGTCGTCCGACCGAGAAGGAAACGCTCACCTCGCGCCTGATCGACCGTCCGGTCCGCCCGCTCTTCCCGGAAGAGTTCAAGAACGAAGTGCAGATCATCGCCCAGGTGATCTCGCTCAATCCGGAAATCGACGGTGATATCGCCTCGATGATCGGCGCGTCTGCTGCGCTGAGCCTGGCCGGCATCCCGTTCAAGGGTCCGATCGGCGCCGCGCGCGTGGGCTATGCCAACGGCCAGTATCTGCTGAACCCGACCGTTACCGAGCTGAAGACCTCCGATCTGGATCTGGTCGTCGCTGGTACGGCCAACGCCGTGCTGATGGTGGAATCCGAAGCCAAGCTGCTCAGCGAAGAAGTGATGCTGGGCGCCGTGGTGCACGGCCACAAGCAGATGCAGGTGGTGATCAATGCCATTAACGCCTTCGTCGCCGAAGCCGGCCGCAAGCCGTTCAAGTGGGAGGCCCCCGCACGCAATGATGCGCTGTTCAACGACATCCAGGGCATCCTCGGCGATCGCCTGGAAAAGGCTTTCGCGATCCGCGACAAGCTGGAGCGTCGCGACGCCATTGCCGCGCTGAAGAGCGACATCAAGACCGGTATCGCTGAAACCGCCGCCTCGCACGGCTGGTCCGACCTCGACATCAGCAACGCCTTTGCTGAAATCGAATACCGCACCATGCGCGACGGCGTGCTGAAGACCAAGGTGCGTATCGACGGCCGCAACCTGGACGATATCCGCCCGATCTCCGTGCGCGTAGGCGTGCTGCCGCGTACCCACGGCTCGGCGCTGTTCACCCGCGGCGAAACCCAGGCACTGGTCGTGGCCACACTGGGTACCGCGCGTGACGCGCAGATCATCGATGCGCCGGAAGGCGAGTCGAAGGATCCGTTTCTGTTCCACTACAACTTCCCGCCGTTCTCGGTCGGTGAAGCTGGCCGCTTCGGCGCGCCGAAGCGTCGCGAAATCGGCCATGGCCGTCTCGCCAAGCGCGGCGTGCAGGCGGTGAAGCCGGCGATGGAAGAATTCCCGTATGTGCTGCGCGTGGTGTCTGAAATCACCGAGTCGAACGGTTCTTCCTCGATGGCGTCGGTGTGCGGTTCCTCGCTCGCCCTGATGGACGCCGGCGTGCCGCTCAAGGCTCCGGTGGCGGGTATCGCCATGGGCCTGGTGAAGGAAGGCAACGACTTCGTCGTGCTCTCCGACATCCTGGGCGACGAAGACCACCTCGGCGACATGGACTTCAAGGTGGCCGGTAGCGCCGATGGCGTGTCCGCGCTGCAGATGGACATCAAGATCGAGGGCATCACCGAAGAGATCATGAAGCTGGCGCTGGAGCAGGCAAAGCGTGGTCGCCTGCACATCCTGGGCGAAATGGCCAAGGTGATCAGCCAGCCGCGCGCGGAAATGAGCGAATACGCTCCGCGCCTGCTCACCATCAAGATCCATCCGGACAAGATCCGCGAAGTGATCGGCAAGGGTGGCGCCACCATCCGTGCCATCACCGAAGAAACCGGTACCACCATCGACATCAGCGACGACGGCACCGTGGTGATCGCCTCGGTCAACCGCATGGCCGCGGAAGAAGCGCGCAAGCGCATCGACCAGATCGTCTCCGACGTGGAGCCGGGCCGCATCTACGAAGGCAAGGTTGCCAAGTTGATGGACTTCGGTGCGTTCGTGACGATCCTGCCGGGCAAAGATGGCCTGGTGCACGTGTCGCAGATTTCCAACGAGCGCGTCGAAAAGGTCTCCGACAAACTCAAGGAAGGCGACATCGTCAAGGTGAAGGTGCTGGAAGTGGACAAGCAGGGCCGTATCCGCCTGTCCATGAAGGCGGTTGCCGAAGACGAAAGCGCGAACGTGTGAGCGCTTTTCTGACAAGCTGATCCATCGAAGACGCCCGGTTCCATAGCCGGGCGTTTTCATTTTCGAAAGCTCGTATTTGATACGATCCGCGCTTCACCTCGAGGATGCAGGCATGCACGACCAGGCGAATGATTTCATGAAGGACTACCAGGCTTTCGCACAGCAATCCTGGGATGCCTGGATGCGTTATCTGCAACAGCAGCAGCCGGGCCAGCCAAATCCTTTCGGTATGGGGATGGGCATGGGAACAGCGGCCATGCCGCAGCACGACCTGCTCACGCGTAGCCTCGCCAGCCTTCAGGCCTACGGCAACTGGCTGCAACAGGCCGCCACGGGAGCGGGATTGGGGCAGCAGAGCAATCCATGGCAGCAACCAGCCGCCATGCAGTCGTTTCTTTCCGCCTTTACACAACCTTTTCAGCAAGCCGTCGCGGGCATCGATAGCGCCTCCGCCTTTGGCATGGAGCATCAATGGCAGGCCTGGCTGCAAGCCATGCAGCAAGCCGGCATGGCGGCGGGCATGCCGAACAGCCAAATGGCGACGTTCGGCATCACCCGCGAATTCCAGCTTGATCAGCAGGCCCTGCAAGCGGCCATGCAGGAATACGCCCAGATCAGCGCGCGCTACCAGGCATTGCTGCAGAAAGTGAATGCGCAAGGCATCGCTAAATTGCAGGCGATGCTGGGTCAGCATGGTGAGCCCGGCAAGCAGGTCGAATCCCTCAAGGCGCTTTACGACCTGTGGGTGGATGCAATGGAAGACGCCTATGCCGAAATGGCGCTTTCGGAGGAATACCGCGATGTGTTCGGCGCGCTGGTGAATGCGCAGATGCAGGTGCGCAAGCTGCAGCAACAACATACCGAACAAGTATGTCGTGAACTCGGTATCCCCACGCGCAGCGAAGTGAACAGCCTTGGCAAGCGCGTGCAAGAACTGCGGCGCGAACTGAAGGCGCGAGGACAGGTTGAGTTAGCGGCGGATGCGTCCCTGGTCGATTCGCTGCAGGCCGAAATCGCTTCGCTGAAGCATGAGCTCGCAGCAAGCAAGGCTGCCAAGGTGCATCCGATCGAGCGCAAGCGCAGCGGCGAAAACGGCAAAACCCCTTCGCAACGCACGAAAGCCACGCGCTCCGCCGCCGGCAAGCGGAAGTAAGGAACCAGCATGCAGAATCCTTTCCCTATCGATCCGCAGCAAGCTTTCAACGAAATCGCCGTCTTCCAGCGCAAGCTTGCCGCCGGACTGCAGAACCTGCGTGGCCTGGGCGAACAGGACTACGCCAACACACCGCGCGAAGCGGTGTATCGCGAAGACAAGCTCACCGTCTGGCACATGCGGGGCAACCACAAACCCACTGCACGCGTGCCGGTCCTCGTCGTGTACGCGCTGGTCAACACGGTGTGGATGACGGATCTGCAGGAAGATCGCTCGCTGGTCCGCAATCTGCTGGAACAGGGCGAAGACGTCTATCTGATCGACTGGGGTTATCCGGACGGCGCGGACCGCTGGCTCACGCTGGATGACTACCTCAATGGCTATCTCGACCGTGCCGTCGATGCGATCTGCCAGCGCCACGGTCTGGATGCGATCAACCTGCTCGGCATCTGCCAGGGCGGCACATTCTCGCTGTGCTATACCGCCATGCACCCGGAGAAGGTCAAGAACCTGGTCACCATGGTGACGCCGGTGGATTTCCGCACGCCCGGCAACATGCTTTCGCATTGGGTGCAGGGCATGGATGTGGATTTGTTCGTCGATACGCTGGGCAACATCCCGGCGGAACTGATGAACTGGGTGTACCTGATGCTCAAGCCGCTGCGCTTGAATCAGCAGAAATACGTCAGCATGGTCGACATTCTCGACAATCCCGCAGAGCTGAAAAATTTCCTGCGCATGGAACGCTGGATCTTCGACTCGCCCGATCAGGCCGGCGAAGCGTTCCGTGAATTCATCAAGGCGTTCTTCCAGCAAAACAAGTTGATCAATGGCGATCTGCAGATCGGCAAGCAGCCGGTGGATCTGGGCATGGTGACCCAGCCGGTGCTCAACATCTACGCTACGCAGGATCACCTCGTGCCACCGGATGCCTCACGTGCGCTGCAACGTCACGTCGGCACGACCGATTACACCGAGCTGGCCTTCAAAGGTGGGCATATCGGCATCTACGTGTCCGGCCGCGCGCAGCGCGAAGTGGCGCCGTCGATTCATCAGTGGTTGCGCCAGCGCAGCGCGTAATGGGCAGGTTGGGGTGCAAACCCCAACATCGGAATGCCAGTGCGTATGGGATGTTGGGGTTCGCACCCCAACCTACGCGTTTGCTCGAAACGGTCAGCCGAATCATTGCTGCTAAACTACGGCGATGACTAATCTCGCATCCGCTCACGACACCATCCGCGCCGTGCAATGGCGTGGCGACCATCTCCGCCTGCTGGATCAGCGCTTGCTGCCCGCCGAGGAAAAATGGCTGGATTGCCGCGACTACACGGCTGTCATCCATGCCATCAAGGATCTGGCCGTGCGCGGCGCGCCGGCCATCGGCATTGCTGCTGCCTGGGGCGTGGTGCTTGCTGCGCAGCAGGGCGCGCCGATGGAACAGGCGTTGGCGGAACTTCGCGCAGCACGGCCTACCGCGGTCAACCTGATGTGGGCGCTTGATCGCATGAAGGCGCACATGACGGCAGGCGTCGATGCGGTCGCTCTGGAGCGCGAAGCGCAGCTCATCCAGGATGAAGATCTCGCCGCCAACCGTCATATGGGTGAATTGGGTGCGGCCCTGATCGCTCCAGGCTCCGGCGTGATGACTCACTGCAACACCGGTTCGCTGGCCACCTCCGGCTACGGCACGGCGTTGGGCGTGATTCGCGCGGGCGTCGCGGCTGGCCGCGTTAATCAGGTGTTTGCCGGCGAAACACGCCCCTGGCAGCAGGGTGCGCGGCTCACCATGTGGGAACTGGTGCGCGACGGTATTCCTGCCAAGTTGATCGCCGATTCCGCAGCGTCGCACCTGATGAAGTCCGGCGCGGTGAAATGGGTCATCGTCGGCGCCGATCGCATTGCCGCCAACGGTGATACCGCCAACAAGATCGGCACCTATCAGCTCGCCATCGCCGCGCGCCACCATGGTGTGAAGTTCATGGTGGTCGCACCTTCCTCCACCGTGGACATGGCGACGGCCTCGGGCGATGGCATCGATATCGAATTGCGTGATGCCGCGGAACTGCTCAGCGTTGCCGGCCGCCGCACGGTGGTCGACGGTGCGCAAGCCTGGAATCCGGTGTTCGACGTCACGCCCGCTTCGCTGATCGATGCCATCGTCACCGAGCGCGGTGTGATCGAACATCCCACCCTCGAACGCATGCGAGCTGTATTCGCCGCATGAGGCTGCGCCATGAAGTGATGTTGTTTGCGATCGGTGGAGCGATCGGCTTCGTCGTCGATGCCGGCATCGTGCAGACGCTGGTCACTTTCGCGCACTTCAATCCTTATGTCGGCCGAGTGATTTCTTTCCTGGTTGCCGCCACGGTGACGTGGTGGTGGAACCGTAGCCATACCTTTGCAGCGCGCCATAGCGGGCGTTCGCTGACGGGCGAATGGCTGCACTGGATGGCATTGATGAGCGGCGGCGCGGCAGTGAATTACGCTGCCTACGTCGCCTGTCTGATGGCATTTCCGAGCTGGCACAAGTGGCCCGTGTTCGCGGTCGGCGTGGGCTCGGTTTTCGCTGCCGTGGTCAATTTCGTGAGCGCCCGCATGCTGCTTTTTCGGCGCGCCAAAACTGGCTAGTAACCTATTGATTGAAAAGGCTAAATTTAAGCCTTTTCAGGTGCCGCTGTGGTACAATTCCCGCTTACCGCCTGACCCTCGCAGACACGCGCCCGGCGCGCCTGTCTCGGGGCTCTTATTTGCTACCAGGGAAGCCGATTGATGGCAGATCTCGCCAAAGAAGTCATCCGCGTCAATATCGAAGACGAAATGCGCCAAAGCTACCTCGATTACGCCATGAGCGTGATCGTGGGACGCGCCCTCCCGGATGTCCGCGATGGCCTGAAGCCCGTACATCGCCGCGTGTTGTTCGGCATGTATGAGGCCAACAATGTCTGGAACCGTCCTTACGTAAAGTGCGCCCGCATCGTCGGTGACGTGATGGGTAAATTCCATCCGCACGGGGACAGCTCCATCTACGACGCGCTCGTGCGCATGGCGCAGGATTTCTCGCTGCGTTATCCGCTGGTCGACGGGCAAGGCAATTTCGGTTCGATCGACGGCGATGCCGCCGCGGCGATGCGTTACACCGAATGCCGCATGGAGCGCCTGTCTTCCGAACTGCTGGCCGATATCGACAAGGAAACCGTCGACTTCGTACCGAACTACGACGAGAAGGAACTCGAACCCTCCGTTCTGCCCACGCGCGTTCCCAACCTGCTGATCAACGGCTCGGCCGGTATCGCGGTGGGCATGGCGACCAACGTGCCGCCGCACAATCTCAGCGAAGTGATCGCGGCAACCATCGCGCTGATCGACGATTCGTCGCTCTCGATCGACGACCTGATGCAGCACGTGCAGGGGCCGGATTTTCCCACTGCCGGCATCATCAATGGTGCAGCGGGCATCGTCGAAGCCTACCGCACCGGTCGCGGCCGCATTCTGGTGCGTGCGCGTACCGAGATCGAAACCGAATCCAACGGCCGCGAGACGATCATCGTCCACGAGCTGCCGTATCAGGTGAACAAGGCTCGCCTGATCGAGAAGATCGCCGAGCTGGTGAAAGAGAAGCGCCTCGAAGGCATCTCCGAACTGCGCGACGAATCCGACAAGGACGGCATGCGCATCGTCATCGAAATCCGTCGCGATTCAATGGCCGACGTGGTGCTCAACAACCTGTTCCAGCAAACGCAATTGCAGGTTACGTTCGGCATCAACATGGTGGCGCTGGTCGATGGCCAGCCGCGCACGCTCAACCTCAAGGAAATCCTCGAAGCGTTCATTCGCCATCGTCGCGAAGTGGTCACGCGTCGCACGATTTTCGAACTGCGCAAGGCACGTGCACGCGCACACATTTTGGAAGGCCTGGCCGTCGCGCTCGCCAACATCGACGAGATGATCGAGCTGATCAAGACCTCCGCCTCGCCGCAGGAAGCGAAGGAACGCATGCTCGCGCGCAAGTGGCAGCCGGGCCTGGTGTCCGCGCTGATGGGCGCGGCAGGCGCGGAAGCTTCGCGGCCGGAAGATCTGGATCCGCGTGATGGCTTGAAGCCCGATGGTTACCAGCTTTCCGAAACGCAGGCGCAGGAAATCCTGGCCATGCGCCTGCACCGCCTCACCGGGTTGGAGCAGGAAAAGATCTCCGATGAATACCGGGAAATCCTCGAAACCATTCGCGGTCTCATCCTGATCCTGGAAGATCCCGTGCGCCTGCTCGCCGTGATCCGCGACGAATTGGAAGTGATCAAGACCGAATACGGCGACGCGCGCCGTACCGAAATCCAGCCTTCGCAGGAAGACCTCAACGTTCTCGACCTGATCGCGCCGGAAGACGTCGTAGTCACGCTGTCGCACGCCGGGTACGTCAAGCGTCAGCCGATCAGCATCTATCGCGCGCAGCGCCGCGGCGGCAAGGGTCGCTCGGCGTCAGCCTTGAAAGAAGAAGATTTCGTCGAGCAGTTGTGGGTGGTGAACACGCACGACACGTTGCTCACGTTCACCAGCACCGGCCGTGTCTATTGGGTCAAGGTGTACCAGATGCCGGACGCCGGCCCGAACGCGCGCGGCAAACCGATGGTGAACCTGTTGCCGCTGGCCGAAGGCGAGAAGGTGCAAGCCGTATTGCCGGTGCATGAGTACAGCGCCGATCGCTACGTATTCTTCGCGACTTCGCAAGGCACGGTGAAGAAAACACCGCTTACCGAATTCGAATATCAGCTGCAGAAGGGCAAGATCGCCATCAACCTGGATGACGGCGACGCGCTGGTCGGCGTGGTGCTCACCGACGGCAACAGTGATGTGTTGTTGTTCGCCTCGAACGGCAAGGTCGTGCGCTTCGACGAAAGCGAAGTGCGTCCGATGGGCCGTACCGCCACCGGCGTGCGCGGCATGAAGCTTACCGATGAGGCGAAGGTCGTCTCGCTGGTGGTGGCGCAGGAAGGTGACATTCTCACCGCCACCGAACGCGGCTACGGCAAGCGCACTGAGCTTGGCGAATTCCCGAAGAAGGGCCGCGGCACGCAAGGTGTGATCGGCATCCAGTGTTCCGAGCGCAATGGCGCGCTGGTCGCTGCCATCCAGGTGGGCGACACGCATGAGCTGATCCTGATTTCCAACCAGGGCACGCTGGTGCGCACGCGCGCAATGGAGGTGTCGCAGCTTGGCCGCAACACCCAGGGCGTGACGCTTATTCGCCTGCCAGCGGAGGAAGCGTTGGTCAGCGTGGTGCGCGTGGATGCGGACGAAAGCAACGGAGATGACGCCGAAACAGCTGAAGGCGAAGCACCTACACCAGATGCACCGACGGATACGTCAGTCGATACACCGCCGAGCGAATAAATTCGGTACCACGAAAAAAGCCTCGGTTCCTTCCGAGGCTTTTTTCGTTTGGCACTCACTATGCCGACAGAGGCGCAATGTTATTGATAGTCCACGCTGACGAGCTTGGCGCCTGGTTTGGCGTACTGGGCGTAGTAGTCCAACAGATCGCTGGCTAAACGCGGTTGCGCTTCGGATATGAATTCAACGGTGGTCTTCGTTGACGGATCGGCCTGCGTGGGCATTGCCGCTGTCACCGGCACAACAGTGGGCTGCGTGATCGAGCCAGTAAAGGTGATAACGCCCCCGCTTCCGGATCTGGCCGCATGTGCCGGTGTTGAAGAAGCTTGTGTCGTCGATGACAAAAGACATGCCACCAGCAGTGGCATGCACACGTTGTGATATTTCACGAGGAATCTCCAGCACGCCCGGTAGACGTGTTGGCGCCTCCGTGCGCGTGCCGGCTGGGCATGGCCGAGTTACCGGGTCGACAATGACGCCCTGGCGTCTAATCTGTAGGAGATTTCTTTCAGTTGATGTGATCTAACGCTCGTAGTTTTGTAGGAATTACTGAGGGAGCGTTTCGAGCATCGCCTCGGCCGTCGTCACGCGCAGCTCGCCGGGCGATTCGATATGCAGCGATTTCACGACGCCGTTTTCTGCATACAGTGAAAAACGGCGTGAGCGCACGCCCATACCGTAAGCAGTGCCGTCCATCTCCAGCCCGAGTGCTCGAGTGAATGCGGCGTTGCCGTCAGCCAGCAGTTTGAGTCCGGCCGGCACGTGCTGGGACAGCGCCCAGGCTTTCATCACGTAGGCATCGTTCACCGCCAGGCAGTAGACGTCGACACCGTGCGTTTTGAACGCCTCGTAGTGCCTGACGTAGCCAGGCAGATGGCGTTCCGAGCATGTGGGCGTGAAGGCGCCAGGCACCCCGAACAGCACTACCTTGCGATCGGCAAAAAGCGGAGCCGTGGTGATGCGCTGGATGTCGGCGTCGCCGTCGATTACTGCGATCGGCATGTCTGGTAGAGCTTGCCCAGTTTGAATGGTCATAAGGGTATCCACTGAAGGCGTGACAACGTCCGGCATGGTATCGCCGGATCTGCCCGCCTGTCGCCTTGAAACGTCTCGGGAAGGAACCTATGTGGCTGACAAGCGGTGAACGCACCGCAACTATTTTGAGGAATACAGCTATGCATCCCAGCCGAAATACCTTCTGGAGCGCCAGCACGTTGCCGGCCGATTTCCGCCAGGCTTTTGAGCGTTTCTTCCAGAATGAAGAAAGCGACGGTTCCAGCGTGGTCACCAGCCAATGGGCGCCACGCGTGGACATCAAGGAAGAAGAGCAGCGCTTCGTGATCTTTGCCGACGTACCCGGCGTGGATCCGGCCAACATCGAAGTAAGCATGGAAAAGGGCATTCTCACCATCAAGGGTGAGCGCACGGTCGAGAAGCAGGAACAGAACGGTCGCTTCACCCGCGTGGAGCGCACGCACGGCAGCTTCCACCGCCGCTTTGCCTTGCCCGATAGCGCCGACGCCGACAGCATCAGCGCCACCGGCAGGCATGGCGTGCTGGAAATCGTGATTCCGAAGAAGGCGGAAAAAGCGCCGCGCCGCATTACCATCAACACGCAGTAAGCACGCATCGCTCCATGTTGCGTTGACGGCTCGCCGCGGACCATGATCCGCGGCGGGCCCTTTGTGTTGGGCCGAAGTGATGGGCAGACATGAGCATCGGGCAGTGCTGCTCGATCCATCCTGTTTGAGGAGTGGCAGTGGAATTCAAAGACTATTACGACGTACTGGGCGTGAAGCCCGATGCCAGCGAAGCCGATATCAAGGCGGCTTATCGCAAGCTTGCGCGCAAATACCATCCGGACAAGAACAAGGAAGCCGGCGCGGAAGAGAAATTCAAGGCGATCAACGAAGCCAATGAAGTGCTGCGCGATGGCGAAAAGCGTCGCGCCTACGATCAACTGCGCGCAGGCGGATACCGTCCGGGCGAGCAGTTCCGTCCCCCGCCGAACTGGGGCCAAGGGCAGGGATTTGATTTCGGCGATACCGGCGAGGGCGACTTCAGCGACTTCTTCGAAAGCCTGTTCGGTCGCGCCGGTGCGGGCGGGCGCCATGCGCCACGCGCGCGCCGTGGCCGCGATATCCGCGCCCAGGTGCAGATCGACCTGCAGACCGCTTTCAGTGGTGGTCGCACGCGCCTGAACCTGGATGACGGCAGCGGCCAGGAACGCGTGCTGGAAGTGAAGATTCCGGCCGGTATCCAGCCGGGCCAGGTAATCCGGCTCAGCGGCCAGGGGCACCCTGGTGGAGGCGGTGGTCCGAATGGCGACCTGATGCTGGAGGTGGGTATTCGCGATGACGCGCGCTTCAAGCTGGACGGCCGCAACGTGCTGCACGTGCTGCCGGTCAGCCCGTGGGAGGCTGCGCTGGGCGCGACGGTGCCGGTGCCGACCCTGGCGGGCACGGTGGACCTGCGCATCCCGGCCGGCACGCAATCGGGCCGCAAGCTGCGCCTGAAAGGGCGTGGCTTGCCGGGTCCGGCTCCGGGCGACCAGTTGGTGGAAGTGTCGATCAGGGTGCCGCTGGCAGAGAACGATGCGCAGCGGAAAGCCTATGAAACGCTGCAGGAGCAATTCGTGCATTACGACCCGCGGCAATGAACGTCGCTTGTGACCCAGAAACAGAAACGGCGCCGCGATGGCGCCGTTTTTCTTGTTGGAGCGATGCAGGTTGGGTTAGCGCAGCGTAACCCAACGATGTCGCTTCGAAGATGTTGGGTTACGCTGCGCTAACCCCACCTACGATTCGGCATCAGGCGGGTAGCAGTTCCTTCAACACCTTCACCAGTTCGTCTTCCTTGATCGGCTTGGTGACATAAGCCTTTGCGCCCTGGCGCATGCCCCACACCTTGTCGGTTTCCTGATCCTTGGTGGTGACCAGCACGATCGGAATATGCGCGGTTTCCGGATCCTTGCTGATGGTGCGCGTGGCCTGGAATCCATTGAGGTTCGGCATCACCACGTCCATCAGGATAAGTGCAGGCTTTTCCTGCTTCGCCACCGCCACACCCGCAGCACCGTCTTCGGCGGTCAGCGTTTCATGGCCGAGCTTCTCGACGATGCGCTTGATACCGAGGAGCTGCGACGGCGAATCGTCGACGATCAGAATGCGTGCCATAAGGTGGGAATCCCCTAGTCGTTTCGTCAATTCTATGTCGCCGTGGCGACGCTTCCAAGCATGATGCGTGCTAAACGTGATCCATGCGCACTATCGTACGGCCGAAGGATTCGCCTGCCAGCATATGCTCGAAGACTTCCGGAAGCTGCTCCAAGGTAATTTCTCGGGTAGCGATGCGGTCAAGGTGGCGCGGCTTCCAGTCGCTGGCCAGATGGTGCCATACCCGCCCGCGAATATCCCGGGCCGTGCCGGCCGAGGCAATCCCCAGCAGACTGACGCCGCGAATGATGAACGGCATCACCGTGCTTTCCAGCCCGATGCCGCCGGCGTTGCCGCAGATGGCAACGTTGCCGTAAGGCGCGATCAACGGCAGCAGGCCCGCAAGCATGGGGCCGCCGACGTTATCCAGCGCACCACCAAAGCGCGCCGAATCCATTGGCTTGCCGCTGAAAGCCAGTTGATGGCGATCGATACATTCGACGGCGCCAAGACCGCGCAGGAAATCGAAATGCGCCACCTTGCCGCTGATGGCATGCACGTCGTATCCGGCGCGCGTGAAGATATCGATCGCCAGCATGCCCACGCCACCGCTGGCGCCGCTGACGGCGATAGGGCCGAGCGCAGGTGTTTGGCCGTTGTCCTGCATACGCAGCAGCGCCAGCGCAGCCGTAAAGCCGGCTGTTCCTAGAATCATGCTTTCGCGCAAGCTCAGTTCATTCGGCAATGGAATCGCCCATTGCGAGGGCAGGCGGATGTAATGGCCATAACCACCGTCGCGCGTTTCGGAAAGGCTGCTGCCGGTGCACAACACCTTGTCGCCCTCCTTGAACAGTGCATCGGTGGAAGCGACCACCACCCCCGCTGCATCAATGCCACCGTTGAGCGGGTATTGGCGAAGAATCTTGCCTTTGCCGGTGCCGGCCAGCGCATCTTTGTAGTTCACCGACGAGTAGGCCACTTTCACCAGCACTTCGCCTGGACTCAATGCATCGGCGTGCATGGTTTCGATGCCACCGCGATAACCATGGGCATCGTTGTGAATGCGGAAGGCTTGGAATGTCGTCATGGCGTACGCCTTATGCCCGGATGCTGGAAGCGTCGACGCCAAGTGGTGCAGCACCGACGTGATACTTATCCATCCAATCGAACAACGCGTTGATGGACTCGCCGAACCACACGCTGTCGCGCCGCCCTGGCGCCACGAAGCCTTCGGCGACCATGTGATTCATCATGCTGCGCAAATGCCCGTAGTAGCCGTGCGTGTCCAGGAACGCGCACGGATAGCGATGCAAACCGAGTTGCGCCCACGTAAGCATTTCGAACATCTCATCCATGGTGCCGAAGCCACCGGGCAGGGCGACGAACGCATCGGAGATTTCGTACATGCGCGTCTTGCGCTGATGCATGGTGTCGACCACCACCAATTCGGTGAGCCCCGCATGCGCCACCTCGCGATCGACCAGCTGGCGCGGAATCACGCCGATCACCTTGCCGCCGCCAGCCAGCGCCGCATTGGCAACCGTGCCCATCAAACCGACCTTGCCGCCACCGTACACCAGGGCGATGCCACGGCGTGCCAGTTCCAGGCCGAAGGCATGGGCGGTGTCGGTGTAGATGGGATGGTTGCCGCTTTGGGAGCCGCAGTAGACGCAGAGGGCGGTGGGTTGGGGCATAGGATTGATGGGCTCGCTTTTTAAGCTCGTCATTGACCCGCTTCGTTGTTGTGAAGCGTCTCGGCGAAAGTCGGAATGACGGCGATGAAGATTCTGGAGAGTTCAAACAAAACGACCCGCTCATGTCGCCACGAGCGGGTCGTTGATCATGACACGGGGCCTCAGTTGCCCTTGTGAATCGCGCGCTTGTCCACGGACAGCGCCGCTTCGTGCACGGCTTCCGACAGCGTCGGGTGGGCGTGAACGATGCGGGCCAGGTCTTCGGCGGAGCCCTTGAACTCCATCGCGACCACGGCTTCGGCGATCAGCTCGGACACGCCCGGGCCGACCATGTGCACGCCCAGCAGGCGGTCGGTCTCGGCATGGGCGAGCACCTTCACCTGGCCGATGGCTTCGTTCATCGCCACGGCGCGGCCGATGGCGGCGAACGGGAAGGTGCCGACCTTGTACGGAATGCCCAGCTCCTTCAGTTCCTTCTCGGTCTTGCCGGCCCAGGCGATTTCCGGCTCGGTGTAGATCACCCACGGCACGGTGTCGAGATTGATGTGGCCGGCCTTGCCGGCGATCCACTCGGCCACCGCCACGCCTTCCTCGGAGCCTTTGTGCGCGAGCATCGGGCCGCGTACGGCGTCGCCGATCGCCCACACGCCGTCCACGCCGGTGTGGTTGTGTTCGTCGACCACGATGCGGCCACGCTCGTCCAGTTTCACGCCGGTGTCGTCGGCCAGCAGGCCTTCGGTGTAAGCGCGGCGGCCGACGGCCACCAGCAGCTTGTCGACGGTGAGTTCGTGCGCGCCGTCCTTGTCTTCATAGGTGAGCGCGACTTCATTCTTCTTCACCTCGGCCTTGGTCAGCTTGGCGCCGAGCTTGATGGTGAGACCCTGTTTCTCGAATTCCTTCTTGGCGATCTTGGCCACGTCCTGGTCGGCGACGGCGAGGAAGTCCGGCAGCGCTTCGAGGATAGTGACTTGTGCACCGAGGCGATTCCACACGCTGCCCAGTTCCAGACCGATCACGCCAGCGCCGATCACGCCCAGGCGCTTGGGCACTTCGGTGATGTCGAGTGCGCCGGCGTTGTCGATGATGTTCTTGCCATCGAACTTGGCGAACGGCAACTCGATCGGCACGGAGCCGGAAGCGAGGATGACGTTGGTGGCACTGATCGTTTGCTTGCTGCCGTCGTTGCCGGTGATCTCGACGTTATTGCCTTTCAGCAACTTGCCCTTGCCGAAGAACGGCGTGACCTTGTTGGCCTTGAACAACTGGCCGATGCCGCCGGTGAACTGCTTGACGATCTTGTCCTTGCGGCCGATGAAGGTGGCCATGTCCACCTTGGCGTTCTCGACACTGATGCCGTGTGCCGGCAGGTTGTGCGCCAGGTTGAAGTACTGCTTGGACGAATCGAGCAGCGCCTTGGACGGAATGCAGCCCACGTTGAGGCAGGTGCCGCCCAGCGCTTGCTTGCCGTCTTTGCCGACGAAAGCATCCACGCAAGCGGTCTTGAGGCCAAGCTGCGCAGCGCGGATGGCAGCCACATAACCGGCAGGGCCGGCACCGATGACGATGACGTCGAATTTGTCGCTCATGGTTCGAGTTTCCTAGGGAGCGGAATCGTGCCGTATATGGCGGCGCGTGAGGGATTTCGAAAGAGGGCGGCCAGGGCTGCGATGAGCGCGCCCTGGCCGGTGGGCAATTACATGCCGAGCAGCATGCGCTGCGGGTTCTCGAGCTGGTTCTTGATGTCGACCAGGAACAGCACTGCGTCCTTGCCGTCGATGATGCGGTGATCGTAGGAGATCGCCAGATACATCATCGGCGCGGCGATCACCTGGCCGTTCTCGACGATCGCACGCTCCTTGATGGTGTGCATGCCCAGGATCGCGCTCTGCGGCGGGTTGACGATCGGCGTCGACAGCAGCGAACCAAAGGTGCCGCCGTTGGTGATGGTGAACGTGCCGCCTTGCAGATCATCCAGGCCGAGCTTGCCTTCGCGCGCTTTCTTGGCGTAGTTGGCGATGCCCTTCTCGACATCGGCGAAGCTCATGTTCTGCGTGTCGCGCAGCACGGGCGTCACCAGGCCCTTGTCGGTGGCCACGGCGATGGAGATGTCCTGGTAGCCGTGATAAATGATGTCGTTGCCGTCGACCGAGGCGTTGATGATCGGATGACGCTTCAGCGCTTCGGCCGCAGCCTTCACGAAGAAGCTCATGAAGCCTAGCTTCACGCCGTTGGCCTTTTCGAACTGCTCGCCCAGCGTCTTGCGCATCTTGGTGACTTCGGCGAGGTTCACTTCGTTGAAGGAGGTGAGCATCGCGATCGAGTTCTTCGACTGCATCAAGCGCTCGGCGATGCGTGCGCGGATGCGTGTCATCGGCACGCGTTCTTCTGGACGGGAACCCGGCGTCGGAGCAACCGACGGTGCGGCAGCGGCGGGAGCGCCACCCTTGCCGTAGTTCACCAGGTCTTCCTTGGTGACGCGGCCATCGCGGCCGGTGCCGGCGACCTTGGAGACGTCGATCTTCTCTTCGGTGGCGACGCGCAGGCCGGCGGGGGAGAGATTTTCCGCACCCTTGGCGGCGGCTTGCGGCGCTGCGGCGGCAGGTGCCGGAGCAGGTGCGGCAGCGGCCGGCGCGGGAGCCGATGCAGCCGCCACGGCGCCTTCTTCGATCACCGCGATCACCTGCTGGCTGGTCACCGTGTCGCCCTCTTGGAACTTCAGTTCCTTGAGTACGCCATCAACCGGTGCCGGCACTTCCAGCACGACCTTGTCGGTTTCCAGATCGACCAGGTTTTCATCGCGCTTCACGGCATCGCCGGCTTTCTTGTGCCAGGTGGCGATGGTGGCGTCGGAAACGGACTCGGGCAGAACGGGTACTTTGACTTCGGTGGACATGATGTAGGGAATCCTGGGTAGTTATTCTGCTGAGTGATCGGAACCGACCGGTGCGACCAGCGCCTGCTCGACCAGCGAGGCCTGTTCGGCGACGTGATCGTTGAGGTGACCGGCGGCGGGCGCGGGCGAGCGCGCACGACCCGCGTAGGAAAGGCTTTGCTTGGTGCCCACGCAGGCCTGCAGGTGATGGCGGATCTGGAACCAGGCGCCCTGGTTCATCGGCTCTTCCTGGCACCACACCACTTCCTTGGCGGAAGGGTATTTCTCCAGTTCGGCCACGACTTCCGGGCGCGGGAACGGATAGAGCTGCTCCACGCGCACGATCGCCACGTCGGTGACACCGCGCTTCTCGGCATCTTCCAGCAGGTCGTAGTAGACCTTGCCGGCGCACAGCACCACGCGCTTGACCTTCTTGGCCGGCAGATCGCGATGCTCGCCGATCACCAGCTGAAAGCTGCCATTGGCCAGTTCGTCCAGCGTCGACACGGCCAGCTTGTGGCGCAGCAGCGACTTGGGCGTCATCACGATCAGCGGCTTGCGCGTGGGGCGCAGCATCTGGCGGCGGATCATGTGGAAATCCTGCGCCGGCGTGGTCGGTACGCACACTTGCATGTTGTCCAGCGCGCACAACTGCAGGAAGCGTTCCAGGCGCGCGGAGGAGTGCTCCGGACCCTGGCCTTCATAACCGTGCGGCAAGTACAGCGCCAGACCGCACAGACGATCCCACTTTGCTTCGCCGGAGCTGATGAACTGGTCGATCACCACCTGCGCGCCGTTGGCGAAATCGCCGAACTGCGCTTCCCAGATGTTGAGCGTGTGCGGATCGGTGGTGGCGTGACCGTATTCGAAGGCCATCACGGCTTCCTCGCTAAGCAGCGAGTCGATCACTTCCACGTCCGCATCCGGACGCAGCGACGCCAGCGGCAGATAGGTGTGGCCATCCTTCTGGTCATGCAGCACCGCGTGACGATGGAAGAAGGTACCGCGGCCGGCATCCTGGCCAACCATGCGCAGGTTGTGGCCTTCGTCGATCAGCGTGGCGTAAGCGAGGTTTTCGGCAAAGCCCCAGTCGCCCGGCAATTCACCGGCGGCCATCTTGCGGCGGTCGTCGTAGATCTTGCTGACGCGTGCGTGCAGGGTCAGATCCTGCGGCAAGGTGAGAATGCGGTTGGCCAATTCGACCAGCTTCGCCTTGTCGAGATTGGATTTGTAGGTGGTCGACAGTTTGCCGCCGATGAACTGGCTCCAATCCACTTCCACATCCTTGGTGAGCGACGGGTGCAGATCGGTCATCGCCGCGCCTGCTTCCAGGCGGTTGCGGTATTCCTCGGCGAGCCTCGAAGCATCGCCTTCAGCCAGCACACCTTCCTTCACCAGCTGCTGCGCATAGAGTTCGCGCGTGGTAGGGCGCTTGCGGATGATCTGGTACATCACCGGCTGGGTGGCGGCCGGTTCGTCCGCTTCGTTGTGCCCATGGCGGCGGTAGCACACCAGGTCGATCATGACGTCCTTGCGGAACGTCTTGCGGAATTCATAGGCGAGGCGGGTGACCTGGATCACCGCTTCCGGATCGTCGCCGTTCACATGGAACACCGGGCTGTTGATCATCTTGATCACGTCGGTGCAGTACAGCGTGGAGCGTGCGTCCTGCGGGTTGGAGGTGGTGAAGCCCACCTGGTTGTTCACCGCGATGTGCAGCGTGCCGCCGATCTTGAAGCCGCGCGCCTGCGACATGTTGAACAGTTCCATGTTCACGCCCTGGCCGGCCAGCGCGGCGTCACCATGGATCAGCACGGCGAACGACTTGGTGCGCTCGGTATCCTTGCGGCGCACCTGGCGCGCGTGCACGGAACCGGCCACTACCGGGTTGACGATTTCCAGATGCGACGGGTTGAACGCCAGCGCCACGTGCACGCCGCCCTTGGGCGTGCGCACGTCGGCGGAGAAGCCCATGTGGTACTTCACGTCGCCGGAGTGGGCAGGGTCGTCTTCGTGATGTTCGAAGATGCCTTCGAATTCGTTGAACAAGGTCTTCGGCGGCTTGCCGAGAATGTTCACCAGCACGTTCAAGCGGCCGCGATGGGCCATGCCAATGACCACGTCGCGGATGTTTTCGTCACCCGCGGCGCGCACGACGTCGTCGACCATCGGGATCAGGCTGTCGCCGCCTTCCAGCGAGAAGCGCTTCTGGCCGACGTACTTGGTGTGCAGGTAGCGCTCCAGGCCTTCCGCCCCGGTAAGGCTGCCGAGCAGACGCTGCTTGGCGGCCTTGTCCAGGCCGGCATGGCCGTTGGCCTGCTCCAGGCGCGAGTACAGCCAGTTGCGCTGCGCATGATCGGAGATGTGCATGAACTCCACGCCGATCGTGCTGGTGTACACACGCTTGAGGCGCGCGAACAGCTCGCGCAGCTTCATGCGCTGGCCGCCGCCGGCGAAGTTGCCGCAGTCGAATTCGGTATCGAGATCGGCATCGGACAGGCCGTGGAAGGGCAAGTCGAGGTCCGGTGCGTGGGTTTTGTGCGCCAGGCCCAGCGGATCGAGATCGGCAGCCAGGTGACCGCGCGAACGGTAAGCCGTCAGCAGGCGCAGCACGCCGGCCTGCTTGCGTGCATGCTCGTCGCTGACGGGGGCCGCCGCGGCGTAGCCGGGACGCTGCTTTTGTGCGGCCTCTATACGTGCAATGGCCGCGGTATGGGAGACGTCTCCCGACTCGCGGCCCTTGAAGGTCTGGAAGTAGGTATTCCATTCGGCTGATACCGATGCGGGATCGGCTAGCCAGGCGTCATACAACGATTCGACATAATCGGCGTTGCCGCCTGCGAGTTGCGAGGATTCGGAAAACTCGCGGATCAGGTTTGTGCTCACGTCACCACCGGCAGGGAAGGGAAGCCTCAGCGGACCCTCTTGTCGGAACCCGGGTTCGCTGGCGAAAAATCCTGTTAATTATAGCCTGCGGCTTCTGCACCGCGGCAAGCCGATGAACGGTGCTGTGGCGAGTTGCCTGATGCTGCCGCAGAGGGGGGCGAAGGTAGCGGGGACAAGATCTTAGGCGCTTCCGGTTGCCGTGCTGGGTGCGGAAGTCGAAGGCCCCACCTGCATGGGTGTTCAGCCCGCGGTTTACAAGCCCAATGCTTGGAGCTGCGTGGCTGGCATCGCACGCTGCCAGATTTGTTCGAACTGCAGCAACAGCGGCGCTTGTCCTGGGCCATCTTTCAGGGCGGCACGCCCCTCCGAGCGATCGGCATCGGGCAGGAACAAATAGCCGCTCGTATCGTTGAGCAACCAGCTGCTTGTCTCTGTCTCCGCGCTGGTGTCTTCCTCGGCCGGCGTGCGGATGCGCAGCACGCTGGGCATCCGGTGGGCCAGATCGATCAGGCGATGCCCGGCACGCAGCGCCGCGGCCGGATCGCCGAGCACGATGCGGATGTCAGCCCCGCGTCCGGCGATGGCAATGCGGCGAAGTTCGCCCAGTTCCTCAGGGCTGTTGAAGGCATCCGCGGGCAGCACGGGCAAATGGATCGCCAGCTTGTAGCGGGTGGCAGCCAGCAATGCCCGACGCATCGCCGCGATGGCCTCGGGGCCGCTCACTGCGCGGATACCGTCGTCCATCGAGGTGGGCGGTGTGTTCATGCGTCGCGTCCGCGCAATCGGCGAAGAATCAGGTGGCCATCGTTGATCAGAGCCAGCAACAGGGCGCAGTCCTCGCCGGACATATCAAAAGGTGGCGAAATCGTGCGCTGCTCACTTAGCTGCGTGGCCCAACGCGAGGATGCCGGATATGCATGCCCATTCGCGAACAGCGTGCAGCGTTTGCCGGCTTGCGCCCAGGCCATGCGCGACCAGGGATGGCGCAGCAGCGAAGCGCCGCCTTGCAGTTGCTTCATCAGCGCCGTTTCGCTTAACGGCTTGGCCGGCGCCAACGGCGTCTGGGCAGTGCGATAGCGCGTGATGAAGCGGCCGAACCAATCGAGCAGTGTGGCGTCATCCAGTGCTTGGGCAAGCGGCACGGCATCTCGCAGGCGTTGCAAGGCGGCCTTGTCGATTTCGCCCGCGCGCTTGACTGGCGCCAAGTCCGGATCGGCATAGCGCTGGTCTTCCGACAGATGCTCGGCGAGATAGTCGGCCAGATCGCCTACCAGCTCCGCTTGCGACGGAGCGCGCATGCCCACCGAGAAAGTCATGCAAGGACCGCCGAACGCCACGCCGTCATGTGGCACACCGGGAGGCAGATACAGCATGTCGCCCGGTTCGAGCAGCCATTCGTGCGTGGGGTCGAAGTGGACGAGTTGCTTCAGTTCGACGTCGCTGCGGAAATCCTTGGGCGCGTGCGGATCGGTGCTGATTGCCCAGTGCCGCTGCCCCAACCCTTGCAGGAGAAATACGTCGTATTGATCGACGTGCGCGCCGACGCCGCCGCCAGGTTCGGCGTAGGAGATCATCACGTCGTCCACGCGCCAGTTCGGCAGAAACGAAAAGTGATCGAGCAGGGCGGCCACGTCCATGTCCCACTTGTCCACGTCCTGCACCAACAATGTCCAGTTGGCATCGCCCGTCTTGGCGAAATCGCTTTCCTGCAGCGGGCCGGTCTTCACTTTCCAGCGTTGGCGATCTTCGTCGTGCTGGATCAGGCGCGACAGGGCACCTTCCTCGCAGGCCAGCCCGGCCAGGTCTTCCGGCGCGAGGGGCGGCTGGAAGTGAGGAAAAGCGTTGCGGATCAGCAATGGCCGTTTCTGCCAGTAGTCGCGGAGAAACTGCGCGGCCGTCATGCCCAGCGGCAACTTGGCCGAGCCGTGCACTTCGATGGGTAGTGATTTGCGGGAGGGATGTGCAAGCGTCATGGGGCGGCATTGTATGGAATCCGCCGATCGATAAGCGTAGGCTCCGGCAAACTGTCCGTCCGGGTAGCGCCGGAACAGGGGGAAGGCATGGCTGCGCTGAGATTGGCTGCACCGAAGTTCCTCGCGGTTCTGATCGGTGTCATATGGCTGTTGGGCATGGCCTTGCCGGCTGCCGCGGATCAAACCTCGCCTGACCCCACCGCGGTCATGGCCGGGACGCAGCACGATGGCTCGCATGATTTCGATTTCCTGATCGGCGACTGGAAAGCCCACGTCCGCCGTTTGCCGGATCGCCTGGTCGGTTCGCATGCCTGGGTGGAGTACGACGGCATTTCTAACCACCACAAGCTGCTCGATACCCATGCCAACTTCGAGCAATTCGAAGTCACCAGCACGGACAAGAAGCAGCACATCAAGGCGCAGACGTTGCGCATGTACAACCCATCCACGCATCAGTGGATCATTTACGGTCTGGATCTGGATAACGGGGAGCTTGATCCCGCCGCGCCCGTGATTGGTGATTTCCACGGCAATCGCGGCGAATTCTACAACCGCATTACCTGGAACGGCCGCGTGGTGCTGGTGCGCTGGATGTGGCTCAACATTTCGCCGCATGCGGCGCGGATGGAGCAGTCGTTCTCGCCAGACGGCGGCAGGAACTGGGAAGTGAATTGGATTTGCGAGCTGTCGCGGTAGCTGGCTATAACCAACCTACGATCGCATCAGGTGATAGCAGTTGTAGATGCCCAGCGCGAGCACGGTGAGTCCGGCCATCAGCGTGGTCACGCGTGGTGGCAGCCGACGTACCAGCCAGGCACCAAACGGTGCCGCAATCACGCCACCCAGAATCAACCCGATCACCACGTGCAATTTGCTTTCGCCGATGGTGAGCAGAAAGGTGATGCTGGCCGCCAGGCTGACTACGCATTTGGCCAGGTGCACGCTGCCGATCACCATGCGCGGTTCCTGTCCGCGGGCGACCATCGTGGTGACGGTAAGGGCACTCCATCCACCGCCGCCCGCCGCGTCCAGCACACCGGCCACAAAACCCAGCACGCCGGTGCCGCGCGGCACATCTTGCCGCCGATCCTTGCGCTTGGTGGTGCGAAACAACAGGAACAAACCCATGGCGAGCAGGTAGGGCGTGAGGAAATACCGAATCCAGATCGGCGGCATATGCGCCAGCGCGGTGGCGCCGATCACGGCGCCGATCACGCCCGGAATGGCCAGCAACAGAAATAGCCGCCGTTGCACATTGCCAGCCCACCAGTGGCTGAGTCCGGACGCGCCACACGTGAAGGTTTCGGCGTAGTGCACGCTGGCGCTGGCCATCGCGGGCGGCAATCCGATGCCCAACAGCAAACCCGCCGAGGTCACGCCGTACGCCATGCCCAATGCGCCGTCCACCAGCTGAGCCAGTGCACCGATGCCGGTGAAGATCAGTAATTCGGAAAGGGGCGCCATGATGCTCGTGCAAACCGGGCAGAGTGCATCATGACAAATGCACTCGTGATTGTCCGGTCTGGTGGTTTAGATGGCTTTCGCCAGATCGTTGGCGAGTCCGATGTAGGTGCCGGGCGTAAGCTCAAGCAGGCGTTGCTTGGCGTCCTCGGGTAATGCCAGGCCGTCGATGAACTGGCGCATGGAATCGCGGGTGATGCCCTGGCCGCGGGTCAGCGCCTTCAACTGCTCGTAAGGTTCGGGCAAACCATAGCGGCGCATCACCGTCTGCACGGCTTCGGCCAGCACCTCCCAGCTTGCGTCCAGATCGGCGGCAAGGCGATCGGCGTTCACGTTGAGCTTGCCAAGACCTTTCTGCAAGGATTCCAGCGCAACCAGCGTATGGCCGAACGCCGTACCCAGCGCACGCAGCACGGTCGAATCGGTAAGGTCGCGCTGCCAGCGGCTGATTGGCAGCTTCTCGGCGAAATGGCCGAGCAGGGCGTTGGCCAGGCCGAAGTTGCCTTCCGCGTTCTCGAAGTCGATCGGGTTGACCTTGTGCGGCATGGTGGACGAACCCACTTCGCCCGCCTTCAACGCCTGTTTGAAATAGCCAAGCGATACGTAGCCCCACACGTCGCGCGCCAGGTCGATCAGGATGATGTTGACCCTGCGCACGACGTCGCAATACTCGGCCACGCCGTCGTGCGGTTCGATCTGCGTGGTGTACGGGTTGTAGTCCAGCCCCAAACCGGTCACGAAACGCTGCGAGAAAGTGCGCCAATCCACTTCCGGATAGGTGATGGCGTGCGCGTTGTAATTACCAACGGCGCCGTTGATCTTGCCGGGAATCTCCACATTCGCCAGCTGCTTGCGCTGGCGTTCCAGGCGCGCGACGACGTTCGCCAGTTCCTTGCCCAGCGTGCTGGGCGAAGCGGTCTGGCCATGCGTGCGCGAGAGCATCGGCAGCTGGGCGTTTGCATGCGCCAGTTCGCGCAGCTTGGCGATGATCTTGTCCAGCCACGGCAGCAGCACGTGCGTGCGTGCGTCGCGCAGCATCAGTGCATAGGAAAGGTTATTGATGTCTTCGCTGGTGCAGGCGAAATGCACGAATTCCTTCGCCTGGGCGAGCGCGGCATCGTTGCCGATGCGTTCCTTGATGAAGTACTCGATCGCCTTGACGTCATGATTGGTGGTGGCTTCGATGGTCTTGACGCGCGCGCCATCCTCAACGCTGAAATCGCTGGCGATCGCCTTCAGCTTGGCGACCTGCTCCGGCGTGAAAGCCGGAAGTTCGGCGATACCTTTTTCCGCGGCCAAGGCCAGCAGCCATTCGATTTCCACCTGCACGCGACGGTGCATCAGGCCAAATTCGCTGAAGATCGGGCGCAGCGCTTCGGTCTTGCTGGCGTAGCGGCCGTCCAGCGGAGAAAGGGCGGTGAGGGCGTGGGTGGACATCGAGGAAGCTTCCGGGAGGATCAGAACCCGGCATTTTACATTGCTCCGCAGCTAACGTTGACGGGCTTATAGTCGGCGCGGTCTCCCACCCGCATGAGGCGAACCATGGCCGACTTCCGTATCGAGCACGACAGCATGGGCGAGCTGAAGGTGCCCGCCAAGGCGCTGTATGGCGCGCAGACCCAGCGTGCGATCGATAACTTCCCCATATCCGGCCTGCATCTGCCGCGCGCCTTCATTCGCGCCCTGGGTCTGATCAAGGCCGCGGCGGCCGAGGCCAATCTCGCGCTTGGCCATCTGAAGAAAGGGCAGTCGGCAGCCATCCGCAAGGCGGCGCTCGCAGTTGCTGAGGGAGAGCACGACGATCAGTTCCCGATCGACATATTCCAGACCGGCTCCGGCACCAGCACCAATATGAATGCCAACGAGGTGATTGCGCATCTCGCCGCCAAGGCCGGCAACAAGGTGCACCCGAACGATCACGTCAATTACGGGCAAAGCTCCAACGATGTGATTCCTACCGCGATTCACGTGAGCGCCACGCTCACCACGCACGAGGCATTGCTGCCGGCACTGAAACATCTCAAACGCGCCATCGACCGCCGTGCCAGCGAGTTGCGCAACGTGCCGAAGACAGGGCGGACGCACTTGATGGATGCGATGCCAGTGACGTTCGGGCAGGAATTGTCGGGTTGGTCGGCACAGATCGAATCGGCTATCAAGCGTATCAACGACAGTTTGCATCGCATGCGCCAATTGCCGCTGGGTGGCACGGCAGTGGGTACCGGTATCAACGCCGATCCGAAATTCGGGCCGAACGTGGCGCGTGAACTGAAGAAACTCACTGATGTGCGTTTCGATTCGGCTGACAATTATTTCGAAGGCATGGCGGCGCAGGACGCCGCGGTGGAACTTTCCGGACAGCTGAAGGCGCTGGCCGTGGCGCTGATGAAAATTGCCAACGATCTGCGCTGGATGAATTCGGGGCCGCTTGCCGGCTTGGGCGAAATCGAACTGCCGGCGCTGCAGCCGGGTTCATCGATCATGCCCGGCAAGGTGAATCCGGTGATTCCGGAAGCCACCGCGATGGTCGCGGCGCAGGTGATCGGCAACGATGCGACCATCACGGTCGCTGGTCAATCCGGCAATTTCCAGCTCAACGTGATGCTGCCACTGATCGCCTACAACCTGCTGCAGTCGATCCACATTCTGGCGAACGTATCGCGCCTGCTGGCCGACAAGGCGATTGCGGGCTTCCGCGTGAACAGCGAGCGCGTGAACCAGGCGTTGGCGATGAATCCGATTCTGGTCACCGCATTGAATCCGGTGATCGGCTATGAAAAGGGTGCCGCGATTGCCAAGCAGGCCTACAAGGAAAAGCGCCCCATCATGGATGTGGCGCTGGAACAGTCAGGGCTTTCCAAAGACGAGTTGAAGAAGCTGCTCGATCCGCGTGCGTTGACCAAAGGCGGGATTCATGGCGGTGGAGGCGGTGGCGGCTGATGCCACGTAGGTTGGGGTGCGAACCCCAACATTTCGGCGTCACCTTGCATGGCGATGTTGGGGTTCGCACCCCAACCTACGGCTTTCGCCGGGACGAAGGGTTCAACGTTTCCTGGTGTTCTTGCTGCTCAGTCTTTGTCGCAATCAGAAAGGTGCTTGGTCGCAATCTTGGCGTACGGCTTGAACGCCGGCAGTTGCGCGCCAAGCTGGTCCTGTATGTCCGTGATGTTGGCCTGGTCCTGGCACATCTTGATGCCAAGCGTCTTCAGTCGCTGGCCGCCGGCTTCGGCGTCCTTGTCTTTTTCAGACTTCGATTTGCCGTCGAGTGAATCGTTGATGGCCTTCATGCCCATGCCCGCGCCGATCTTGCCCATGGCCAGGCCCGTTTGATGCACATCCGAGACGTTCTGGAAATAGAGCATCAGCAGGCCGTGTTGCGAAGGCGTGACGGTGACGGCCTTGTCGCCGATCACCAGCGCACCATTGGCGTCAATCTGCGCATCGGGCGTGCCATCGACGTGCAACGTAACGATATTGTCCTTGAGCGTGATGCCGCCGCTTGCCAACGTGGTATCGGGTGAGTCGCAGGCGCTGATGGCGACGCAAAGCGCCAATAGCGTTATCGTGCGTATGCAGTTCATGAGTCGTCCCCTTCGCGAGTCACAGGATCAGTGACGTAGATTGGGTTAGCGCAACGTAACCCAGCGATGTTGTTTTGAATACGGCGGTATACCGCGCGCCCCATGCGCGGCATCAATCGTTTTGGTCCTTCCTGCAGTCATCCACGTCACTGCTCCTGGTCATTAGTCGTTGTCCTTGATGCAATCTTCTGTACTGCGGGCACGGAAGATGCCCCCATACGGCCTGAAGGCGGGAACCTGCGCATTGAGCTGATCTTGAATCGCCTTGAGGTTGGTCTGGTCCTGGCACATCTTCACGGTGAGCTGATGTGCTTGCGCCGCTACGGCATCTTTGAGCTTTTGTTTTTCGTCCGCATCGGGTTTTGCAACGAAAGCGTTCTTGGCGGCAGTTATCCCGGCTTTCATGCCGTTGGCTTGCTCGCGAATATCCGCAGCGCCTTGGTAATAAAGCACCAGCAGACCGCGTTGCGCGGGAGCGAGCGATACGGCTTTGCCGTCGACGGCGAAATCACCGGCAGAGCCGATCGTTGCATCAGGCGCACCATCCGCATGCACGGTGAGTACGTTGCCATCCAGGGTGAGCTTGCCATTTGCGCCGCTGTAACTGAAATCAGGCATGTCGCAAGCGGCAAGACAGGTGATCAAGGCCAACAGCAAGAGTGTCCTTTGATGCTTCATCCTATATCCCCTTCAGATGATGAACGTGCGGACTTGATGACGCGGATTATCAGCTGTCGTCGCGCCAGCGGCGGAACCACACGGAACCAGCCAGCATGACAATACCTGCTGCTGCGCCGATCCAGATCCCCGGTGTGGCCAGTACCGCATAGGAATTGGCAAGAGTGAAGAAGTTGCCGATGTGGTCCGGATTGTCGCCCAGTTGTTGTGCGGCCGTGTCGTGCAGCCAACCACCCGGGAACACGCTGAACAGGATGCGGACCAGGATCTCGCGCCAATACCAGCCACTTCTGAAACCAGCCGATTGAAGCAGGTTGAACCAGCTGATGATCACGCCAAGCGCGACGGGGATGACCACGGCCCACAGGAACGGTTTGCTCTTGGCCCAGGACGAACACAGCATCAGCCAGCCGACCGCGGGCAGCGCCCACAGCAGATAGAGCGGAATGCTGCCGATCAGGAAACCGATCAGTTGGAACGGGTGCGACAGTGTCAGCAACCACCACACGCTCACGCCGTGCATGGAGAGGGTGAAGGCGAACATCAGCAGCATGATCAGGCCGGTGAGCAGTCCGCAGAGCATGGCGATGATCGGCGCGGCCAAGGTGGCGGCAATGACCTTCGAGACGACGGTGGACGTGTCGGACACCGGCAGCGATTTCCAGAACAGAAAGCTCCGGTCGCGACGGTCGTCATACAGGGTGCCCAGGCAGTAGAAGAACACCACAAAGCCGAAGACCACGCCGAGCAGCCCGCTGGTGGACAGCATGACGACATCCAGCGCATCCCCGACTTTCCGCATGCCATTGGCGTCGAGCGCATGCAGCTTCAGGGCTTCCAAGGTATGACCGTCAAGATCAATGGTGCCCATATGCATGCCGAACTTGCCGGTTACTTCCCCGGCGACGATGGCCATCAGGTTTAGTACCAGGAACACGGCGCTGGTAATCACCGGCGCCCAGAAGAAGCCGCCGCGATGCTCCCAGAATTCGCGCTTTACCAGCCAATAGATGTTTTTCGCATTCATGCGTAGGTCCCCTTCATGGTGGCGACGAACAGGTCGCTGACCGAAGGCCGGCGGATTTCGCCCAATGCTTTCAGTTGCGCCTGATCGATGCCGTCGAACAGGAAAATGCTCTTGCCGAACACCTGGCGCTCATCCAGCGGTTTGAGCTGGCGCGCGGCGGCCGCCATGTCCGCGCTTACCATCACTTCGGCAAAGCGTTCCCCCATGGCTTCCATATCAGTGTTCAGCACGATCCTGCCGTCGCGGATGAACATCAGGTCGGTGAGAATATGTTCG
>NZ_DATEJY010000269.1:0-9628 GCF_035277725.1 Dyella sp.
TTGCTGCGCTCGTGCAGCAGTTCCACGCGCAGTGCATCGGTAAAGCCGCGAATGGCGAATTTGCTCGCGCAATACGGTGCCTGCAACGGAATGGCGCGGTAGGCCAGTGCCGAGCCCACTTGCACGATGGTGCCGCGATTGCGTGGGCGCATGCGCTTGAGTGCAGAGAGCGTGCCGTGCACGGCGCCCAGGTACGTCACTTCGGTGGCGCGGCGGAATTCATCCGCGCTGATCTCGCTGACCGGCGCGAACACAGTGGTCATGGCCGCGTTGATCCAGATGTCGATGGCGCCGAGTTCCTGTTCAATGTGTTCGGCCGCAGCTTCGACCTGCTCCGCATTGGCTACATCGACAGGGATGGGTAGTGCCATGCCACCCAGCTCGCGCACTTCCTTGGCCGCATGTTCCAGTGCAGGGTTGTCGCGCGCGAGCAGGGCGATCCATGCACCCTCGCGCGCAAAGCGGTGTGCGGTGGCGCGGCCGACGCCGGCGGAGGCGCCGGTGATCACCACGACTTCAGGTTTTTTCTTCATGATTAGTCACCCGCATAGGCAATGGTGGAAAGGAGCGCGAGAGCCGCCTGTCGCGAATCCAGTCGCGTGTGCTGCACGACGATGGGAATGTCCGACTCGATCAGGGTGGCGTAATCGGTATCCCGCGGCACGGGTTCCGGATCGGTCAAATCGTTGAAGCGCAGATGCATCGTGCGGCGTGCAGGCACCACGACACGGTACGGGCCGGCCGGTTCGCGCTGCTTGAAATAGAGCGTCAACGTGACCTGTGCGTCCTGATCGTTGGTGTTGAGCATGCAGGCGGATTCATGGCTCATCAGGCGTGGATCATCGTTAGGCGCTTTATCCAGCGGGATATAGCCTTCCGCAATCGCCCAGCAGCGGCTGCCGACGGAACGCGAGGCCATCATCCCATCTCCCCATGCTGCTGTTTGAACAGGGCAAGCCCGGCGTCCGCGTCATAACCCTTGTGCAGCTGCACGGGGGCCTCGGTCATGATCACCTCCATCTGCTTGCGCACGTGTCCTTCCAATAGATGCCCGTCGAAGGTGTTGCCATCGCTGCCGCCGAGTACGGCACGCATGCGGATGTGCGGTTTGCCGTTGCGCAAGGCGATATCGCCGACCAGCGATAGCACCTGGGTGGGATGCGCCACTTGTCGCGGATGGTAAGCGTGCTTTTCCGCATCCAGATAACCCAATACGGCATCCTGCAAGGTGCCGCTGGCGGTGAAGCTGGTGGCGCTCAATAGTTCGCGCCGGGCAAAATCTTCCAGACAGGCATTCACTTCCTCGCCGCTGTCGAGCACGATGGACCAGGTGCGGGAGCCCTGGCCATGACGGATGAGCTGCTGCTGCATGGCGACCTCCTCAAGCATTGACGCGATACGCTTCGATATCCTGCTTTTTCAATGTAAGGCCCAATCCTGCACGCGCGATGTCAACAACCAGTTCGCCGCGGTGCAACGCCGGCAAACCATCGAAGAACATCGATTCGATGCGTGCGTGATCATGAAAATATTCAATGTGCCGCAAACCGGGAACCGCACAACACACGTGTGCGTGAAGATGCGGTGCGCAGTGCGCGGAAATCGGTATGCCGTAAGCTTGCGCCAAGGCGGCTGCCCTGAGAAAACCGGTAAAGCCGCCGCAACGCGTGCCGTCGATCTGCAGCACGTCCACCGCGCCGGCATCGAGCATGCGCGCGAAATACCAGTTGTCCCAACCGTATTCGCCGGCAGCGACGTCGACGTTGTGGCGCACGCGATCGCGGATCAGCCGCAAGCCTTCCAGGTCATCCGAAGAGACCGGTTCTTCGTACCAGTCGACCTTGCATTCGTCGAACGCGTCCATCAGTGTCAGTGCCTGTTTGCGTCCATAGGCGCCGTTGGCGTCGACCATCAGGCGCGTGTCTTCGCCAATCGCTTCGCGCGCTGCGAACACGCGCTTGGGATCCTGTTCCGGATGGGAACCGATTTTCATCTTTACGCGCGGAATGCCGAGTTCCACGTAGCCGGCGAGCTGGGTTTGCAGCTGATCCACCGTATAGGAGGTAAAGCCGCCGCTGCCGTAGACCGGCGCGCCCTCGCGCGCGCGGCCCAGCAAAGTGAGCACGGAAACGCCGAGCAGCTTGGCTTTCAGATCCCACAACGCATGATCGATCGCCGACAACGCCATCATGCCTAGGCCGGGCGTGCCGATGTTGCGCAGGCTGTGATGCATCTTTTGCCACAGGCCTGGGATATCCATCGGATCGGCATCAAGCAGCACGTCGCGCAGTGGTTTGGCGATCAGCGCTGCAGCAGCGCTGTGCGTGTAGGTGTAACCCAGCCCTTCATAGTCGCCGCAACGAATGCTGGCGAGCACGATGGTGGTGGCGTCCCAGCTGATCGTGCCGTCGGCCTCGGGGGCGTCGGTGGGCACGGTATAGGCCGCCGCGTCGACGCGGTCGATTTTGGTGGCGGCGGTGCTCACTGAAGGGACTCTCCAGCGGCACGGAATGAGACGTCGTGTACGGATGACATGACCGCAAAAAGAAAACGCTGATGCGTTTCATCCTGCGCGGGACGGGGTCATGTATGAGTGAATGATGTGATGTGGATATGTGGATGCGGCGTTATGTTGGCGTGCTTTCAAGGACGTGCTTGTGCTGGGGTAGACGCAGGCCGGGATGCAATCCCGGCGCTCTTGTGGTTTTCGATGCTGGGATTGCATCTCAGCCTACAAGTGCATCACTCGCGCGCCAGCGCCTTGTTCACCCGCAACGCAATCAACGTGCACGCCACGCCAGAGAGCAGATACACGCTTACCGCCACCAGCCCGAAGCGCACCGACAACCCAAGCGCTACCAGTGGCGCAAACGCCGCGCCGATCAGCCACGCAAAATCCGACGTCAGGGCGGCGCCGGTATAGCGCATGCGGATTTCGAAGTTGGACGTGACGCTGCCGGCCGCCTGTCCGTACGACAGGCCGAGCAAGCCAAAGCCGATGATGATGAAAGCATCCTGCGCGATCTGGTTGCCGCCCAGCAGCCAGGGCGCGATCAGCGCGAAAATGCCGATGAGCACGGCCGCTGTGCCGAGCGTACTGCGGCGGCCGATGCGGTCGGCGATCACGCCGGAGGCAATGGTGCCGATGATGCCGACCAGCGCGCCGATGATCTGCACGGTAAGCACCGTGCTCACTTCTTGCGTGGTGCCCAGCACGATCCACGACAGCGGGAAGATCGACACCAGGTGGAACAGCGCATAGCTCGCCAGCGCGGCAAACGCGCCGATGAAAATGTTGTAGCCCTGCCGATGCAGCATGTCGATGATGCCGATCGGTTCCAGCTCGCGCTCTTCCATGGCGAGCGTGTATTCCTCCGTCACCACCAGGCGCAGGCGCGCAAACAGCGCCACGACATTGATGGTGAAGGCGACGTAGAAGGGATAGCGCCAGCCCCATTCGATGAAGTCGTCGGTGGCCAGTTCCGTGCGCAGGAACAGGAACAGGCCGCTGGCGATCAGGAAGCCGATCGGTGCGCTGAGTTGCCCCAGCATGGCATACCAGCCGCGCTTTTCCGGTGGCGTGTTGAGCGCGAGCAGGGAGGGCAGGCCATCCCATGAACCACCCTGCGCGACACCCTGCAGGATGCGGAAGAACGTCAGCAGGCCAATGGCCCAGCCGCCAATCGTGGTGTAGCTGGGCAGGAATGCCATGCCGGCGGTGGCGCTGCCGAGCAGGAACATGGCGATGGTGAGCTTGGTGCCGCGGCTCCAGCGCCGCTGCGCGGTCATGAACAGCGTGGTGCCGAGCGGTCGGACGATAAAGGCCAGCGAGAGGATCGCGAACGACAGCAGCATGCCATCCAGCCGGCTCTCGAACGGAAAGAACACGGATGGAAACACCAGCACGCAGGCGATGCCGAACACGAAAAAGTCGAAGTATTCCGCGGTTCGTCCGACGATGACGCCGATGGCGATTTCGCCGGGCGCCAGGCGGGCATGGGCGTGGATGCGCCCGAGGTCTTCCGGGGTCAAGCCGGCGGGTTCGCGCTGATCCTCAAACGTACTGGACATCGTCGTTACTCGGATAGGGATGCGGCGGCCACAGCATGGCACCGTTGTGGCGCCAAGGCTAGGGTGGGCAAGGTGGATTTTTTGTTTGGCAGTCGCCGGAAAGTCTCTGCTCCGTCATTCCATTGGTTCGTAGGCTGGGATGAAATCCCAGCGCTGCTATCCATGATGCTGCTGGGATTTCATCCCAGCCTACGTGGCTGCACGTCCCGCACTGCATGAAGCATTCATGCCCTGACTCGGCATCATGCCGCCCATCATGTCGAGCGACGCCATGCCTCCCGATACGTTCCCCCAAATGGGGGACGCCATCTGCGGTGACAGCTTCCGGTTGTGGATGCATCGACGTGACAGTCGCGTGGCAGCCAGGCGAAATGCCGCAGCTCGGCATGGAACCATTTGCGCACGGCCTATCGATCGGCGTACCTTGTCGACACAGCAGTACCCCCTTCTCATTCGGTTGCGTCGGTCATGTCCATGAAGACTCTCCGCGGACTGCTACTGCTAGCTCTGCTCCTGGCATTGTCGGGCTGCCACACGGTGCTGATGTCGCCGTCCGGTGACGTCGCGCTGCAGCAGCGCAATCTGATCATCACCTCGTTCGTCTTGATGCTGCTGATCGTGGTGCCGGTGATCATTGCCTCGCTCGTGTTCGCCTGGCGATACCGCGCGTCCAACGAAAAGGCGCACTACGATCCGGACTGGGATCACTCCACCATCGTGGAGCTGATGATCTGGTCGGCGCCGTTGCTGATCATCATTGCGCTCGGTGCGATCACCTGGGTGAGCACGCACAAGCTCGATCCCTATCGTCCGCTCGATCGCATCGCGGCCGGCAAGGTGGTGCCGGCGGACGTCAAGCCGCTGGAAGTGGACGTGGTCGCGCTCGACTGGAAGTGGCTTTTCATCTACCCCGAGCAAAACATCGCAGTGGTGAACGAGATGGCAGCACCGGTGGACCGTCCGATTCATTTCAATCTCACCGCCGCCACGGTGATGAACTCGTTCTTCATTCCCGCGCTGGCCGGGCAGATCTATGCCATGCCGGGCATGCAGACCACGCTGCAGGCGGTGATCAACAAACCGGGGGATTACTGGGGCATGTCCGCCAACTACAGCGGCGCGGGCTTCTCGTACATGAACTTCACGTTCCACGGCATGAGCGACGGTGATTTCGACAAATGGGTGGCGCAAGCGAAAAGCCACAGCGATACGCTGGATCACGCCACCTATGTCGCGCTGGAAGCACCCAGCGAAAAGAATCCGGTGCACTACTACGGCAGCGTCACGCCGGGACTCTATCAAACCATCCTCAATCGCTGCGTGGAGCCGGGGCCTTCCTGCATGAACATGCTTCGCATGCCGGGCCCTGGCGGGAATGGTGGTGAAGCATCCGCTTCGTCCGACAGCCATGCAGCGATGCTGATGGCTCATCCACAGTGAACTGAAGCACGGGTGCCGCGATGACTCTTCATTCTCCCGACCTCGGCAAGCTGATTTTCGGGCGCCTGACGCTCGAGGATATCCCTTATCACGAGCCGATCCTGATCTTCACCTTCATCGGCGTGGCGATCGCCGGCATCGCGGTGCTGGGGCTGGTTACCTACTACCGCAAATGGGGTTACCTGTGGAGCGAGTGGTTCACCAGCGTGGACCACAAGAAGATCGGCATCATGTACATCGTGCTGGCGCTGGTCATGCTGCTGCGTGGCTTTGCCGATGCACTGATGATGCGCGGACAGCAAGCCATTGCCTTCGGCGCGCATGAGGGCTATCTGCCTGCGCATCACTACGATCAGGTCTTTACCGCGCACGGCACGATCATGATCTTCTTCGTCGCCATGCCGTTCATCACCGGCCTGATCAATTTCGTGATGCCGTTGCAGATCGGTTCGCGCGACGTCGCCTTCCCTTTTCTCAACAATTTCAGTTTCTGGATGACCGTGGCCGGCGCCTTGCTGGTGATGGCGTCATTGTTCATCGGTGTTTTTGCGCGCACTGGCTGGCTGGCGTATCCGCCGCTGTCGGAGTTGCCAACCAGTCCGGACAGCGGCGTGGATTACTGGATATGGGGGCTGCAGATAGCAGGTGTCGGCACCACCTTGTCGGGCATCAACATGATTGCCACCATCGTAAAGATGCGTGCGCCAGGCATGACCATGATGAAGATGCCGATCTTCACCTGGACCGCCTTGCTGGCGAACGTGCTGATCGTGGCCGCGTTTCCGGTGTTGACTGCCACGCTGGCCTTGCTGACGCTGGATCGCTACGCGGGTACGCACTTCTTCACCACCGATCTGGGCGGCAATTACATGATGTACATCAACCTCATTTGGGTGTGGGGACACCCGGAGGTGTACATCCTGGTGTTGCCGGCATTCGGCGTGTATTCCGAGGTGACGTCCACGTTCTCGCGTAAGCGCCTGTTCGGTTACGCATCGATGGTGTACGCCACGGTGGTGATCGCGGTGCTGTCCTACCTGGTCTGGCTGCACCACTTTTTCACCATGGGTTCGGGTGCCAGCGTCAATTCGTTCTTCGGCATCACGACGATGATCATCTCGATCCCGACGGGCGCGAAGATCTTCAACTGGATGTTCACCATGTACCGCGGACGCATCGTGTACGACGTGCCGATGCTGTGGGTGGTGGCGTTTATCGTGACCTTCGTGATCGGCGGCATGACCGGCGTGCTGCTGGCTGTGCCGCCGGCGGATTTCGAACTGCACAACAGCCTGTTCCTGATTGCGCACTTCCATAACGTGATCATCGGCGGCGTGCTGTTTGGCATGTTTGCCGGCGTCAATTACTGGTTTCCGAAGGCGTTCGGTTTCCGGCTCGATCCGTTCTGGGGCAAGGTCTCGTTCTGGTTCTGGGTGGTTGGGTTCTATTTCGCCTTCATGCCGCTGTATTGGCTGGGCCTGATGGGCGTGACGCGGCGGCTGCGCCACTTCGATGATCCGTCGTTGCAGATCTGGTTCGAGATTGCCGCGTTTGGCGCGGTGCTGATCCTGATCGGCATTGCCGCGATGATCGTGCAGTTTGCGGTAAGCATCATGCGCCGGGAGCAACTGCGCGATACCACCGGCGATCCGTGGCACGGCCGCACTTTGGAATGGTCCACCTCCTCGCCGCCGCCGCCGTACAACTTCGCTTTCACCCCACAGGTGCATGACATCGACACCTGGTGGCAGATGAAGCAGTACAACTGGCGCCGGCCGGTGCAAGGCTTCCTGCCCATCCATATGCCGAAGAACACCGGCACTGGCGTATATCTGGCGGTGCTGAGCCTGATCTTTGGCTTCGCCATGGTCTGGTACATGTGGCTGATCGCGGCGATATCGTTCGTGGCGCTGCTGGCGGTGGCCATCCATCACACCTTCAATTACGACCGCGATTACTACATTCCTGCTGATGAAGTGGGACGTGTCGAAACTGCGCGTGCCGGAGCGTGACGCCGATGACTGACATGACGATGACTGTTAGCGGGGGGAGCGGTGCGGAAGAAGCGTTGCGCTTCCACGTGACCGAAGACCACCATCCGGAAAACGCCACGCTGCTGGGTTTCTGGCTGTACCTGATGAGCGACTGCCTGATCTTCGCGTGTCTGTTCGCCACTTACGGCGTGCTGGGCCGGGAATATGCCGGCGGCCCATCGGCGAAAGAGGTGCTGGAATTGCCGATCGTGGCGGTAAACACCACCTTGCTGCTGTTCTCCTCGATCACGTACGGCTTTGCGGTGCTGGAGATGCAGAACAACCGCCGCGGGCCGATGATGGCGTGGCTGATCATCACGTGGTTGCTGGGTGCCGGCTTTATTGGGCTGGAATTGACCGAGTTCACGCATCTCGTCTCGATCGGTGCAGGACCGGGGCGCAGCGCCTTTCTCTCCTCGTTCTTCACCCTGGTCGGCACGCATGGTCTGCACGTGACGAGCGGCTTGATCTGGATGATCGTGCTGCTGGTGCAAGTTGGGAAGAAAGGCCTGAATGCCGCCAACAAACGCCGGTTGATGTGCCTGTCGATGTTCTGGCATTTCCTCGACGTGGTATGGGTGGGTGTCTTCAGTTTCGTTTATCTGATGGGAGTGCTGGCATGAGCGACCACACCCAGCATGTGCATGACGACGGTCATCACGAACATGCGCACGATGGCGTGGAGCAGATCCACGTCACGCTCAAGGGTTACATGACGGGATTCGTGGCGGCGGCCTTTCTTACCATTCTGCCGTTCTGGCTGGTGATGTCCGGCGCGTTCTCCAAGACCGGCCCGGCCGATGCGTTCATCCTGTTGCTGGCCGCGGTGCAGATCGTGGTGCACATGGTGTATTTCCTGCACTTGAATGCGAAATCCGAGGGCGGCTGGAACATGCTGGCCCTGGTGTTCACCATCGTGCTGGTGGTGATTACGTTGAGTGGATCGATCTGGATCATGTACCACCTCAACCAGAACATGATGCCGTCGATGATGAAGAACGTGCAGAATTTGCCGTGAGAGCGGTTTTCGTAGGCTGGGATGACCATCCCAGCTTTGTTCGTAGTTCGTGATGCTGGGATTGTCATCCCAGCCTACGTTGTCGGGCTTCATGCGATCATTACGCGCATGGCTCCTCAAGATACCTCCTCGTATGACACGCCGCGCGCGCCGCGCGGACCGATTGGCTTGACCGTACTTGGTCTTTTTGCCGTCGCTCTCTTCCTCGGTTTCGTCTCGCTCGGTAACTGGCAAGTCCATCGCCTCGCCTGGAAACGCGCGCTGATCACCCGGGTCGATGCCCGTGTGCGTGCCTCGCCAATTGCAGCGCCAGCACGCGAGCAATGGCCTGCCATCACGGCGGAAAAAGACGAATACCTGCATGTCCGCCTCAACGGCGTGTTTTTGCATGACCAGCAGACCCTGGTATGGACTGCCACCGACGAAGGCAGCGGTTACTGGGTGATGACGCCGCTGCGCCAAGCGGATGGCTCCATCGTGCTGATCAACCGTGGCTTCGCGCCGGTGGATTGGTGCGGACGCGACGGCCATTGCGCACGAGGGCCCAGCGGCGAGGTGACGGTGACGGGTTTGCTGCGCATGCCCGAGCCATCCGGCTTCTTCCGCCACAACGATCCGTCCCGCAACAATTGGTATACGCGCGACGTCACCGCGATCGCCGCCGCGCGCGGTCTACGCGACGTGGCGCCTTACTTCGTGGATGCGGACGCCACGCAAGCCAGCGGCAGCGCATGGCCGGAAGGCGGCAAGACGGTCATCAACTTTCCCAACAACCACCTGAGCTATCTGATTACCTGGTACGCGCTCGCGTTGATGGTGCTGGGGGCGAGTGTTTACGTGGGCTACGACGAATACCGTTTGCGCCGGAATCGAAAATAGCGCGGCACCCCACGGACGTCACTGCTTACGCGGAGATGGCGGTAACAGGTTTTTCGCTCGTCCGCCCTGCGCGCCGAAGAACGTTGCGCGGAAGATCAGGCTCAGCACGGATTCGATGGCGGCATCGGGCAATTCACCCGGCATGCTCATGTTGAAATAAAGCACGCCATCGATCAGGCCCATCATG
>NZ_DATEJY010000270.1:0-7792 GCF_035277725.1 Dyella sp.
CCCGGCGCCTATGCGCCCGCTTCGCGGCCTCCGCGCGCGCGATCGCTGCTTGAAAAAAACCGTGGCGCCGCCAACGGTACGGAACACGCCGGCACGCTGGCGAATCTGTTCGATTCCATGCGCCGCCGCCAGGACTGGACCGGTCCTTGGTACAAGCGCGGCGTCACCGCATTGAAGTACCTTGCGCGCAGCCTGTGCATGCTGCCGCAGCATCAGCGCTTTCTGGCCACGATCGCCGACGACCCGGTGATGAGTGCCTACCGCCAGCGCGATCCGCGCCTGCTTGAGCGGCACATGCACCGCTACGTCAACGCGCATTGGCATCGGCGCGATCGACTGACCTATCTGCAGCAGCATTACCGCTTTGCCAAAGCACATCTACCGCCCGGTTTGTACGAGCTGGTCTATGCCATGGGCCATGCGAGTTTAGGAAGCCTGACGGCCAAGGATGGCTCCCTGCTCACCCTGTGTTTGCGGCCACCGATCTACAAGGGCTGCGAAGGCGAGCTGTGCTTGCAATTGTGCGATGTGAATGAGGATCCGCTGTACAGCATCGTGTTCTCGATCGCGGATGAACTGCCGACGATGATGATCGGCTGCCTGCAAGGGCCGCGCGGCGAGAATGCCAAGGAGGTGGTGCGCGAACTTACGCGCCTCCTGCACGGCATGCGGCCCAAGCAATTGATGCTGTCGCTCGTCTACGCGTTCGCCGGCCACTATGGCATCGAGCGGCTGGTGGCGATCAGCAACGATGCCCATCCGCTGCGCCGCAGTGGCCGTCCGCTGTACTCCGACTACGACGCGTTCTGGGAAGAGCAGCGTGGCCGGCGCATTGGCGGTGGCTGGTACGCGCTGCCGGGGTCGTTGACGCACAAGTCGGAGGCGGAGGTGCCGAGCAATCATCGCGCTGCGTTCCGCCGCCGCGAAGCACTGCGGCGTGAAGCCGAGCAATTGCTGCTGAACGCCCTGGCGCCGCCGATACCCGGATTTCAGCTTGCCGCGAACGATGCGCCGCGCATGCCGGTTCCGGTTGTGGCAGGCTCTGGCAACGGTCCGTAGGGTATGAGCGCCGTGACGCTATCCGTGCATGTCAGCGACGTCGAAAAGTTATTTCGCGAGCAGAACCGCGCGCTGATCGCGTTTCTGCAATGTCGCCTCAACTCCTTGTCGGATGCACAGGAAGTGGCGCAGGAAGCGTATTTGCGCATGCTCACCATGGACAACCGCGAGGAAGTCGATTCGCTGCGCAGCTATCTGTTCAAGGTGGCGGGCAATCTTGCCATCGATCGTCTGCGCAAGCGCAAGGTGCGCAGTGAGTTTGCGGTCGTGCAATCGCAGGATGAGCCGGTGGATGAGCACAGTCCGGCCCATCATGCGGTGGCAGTGGAACAGGTGGCCGGTGTGCGCCGGGCCTTGAGCGAATTGCCGGCCAAAACGGCGCAAGCCTTTGTGATGCACGTAATCGAAGGGCGCGATTTCAGCCATGTCGCCCAAACCATGAAACTCAGCGAGCGCATGGTGCGCTACCACGTCGCCAACGCACTGGCTCATTGCCGTGCGCGTGTCGACGAGACGGAGGTGCCGTGATGGCAAGCAAACAGCAGGATCAAACCATGCAGGTCGCCGCGGAATGGTGGACACGATTGCGCGAGCCGAACGCGGGCGATGACGTCGTCGAACAATGGCTGGCATGGACGAACGAAGACGAGCGCCACCTGCAAGCGTTCGAACAGGTGAGCGCGCTGGCCGAGCAACTGGGGTCGCTGGACCAGGTTTCACGTCGCAGGCTGGCCGAGGCTTTTGCGAAGCCGGCCGGCCCGCAGCGGCGCTGGTTGCCGCTGGCTGCGGCAGCCTCCATCGCAGCCGTGATGCTGGGCGCTGCGCTCTATGTCGGCTGGATGCAACATGCTCCTGCGGTAACCGCTCAGGTCTACCAAAGCGGCATCGCACAGAACCGCAATTTCAGCTTGCCGGACGGTACCAAGGTGGCGCTGGGCGCGGACTCCACGTTGAGCGTGACGTACGGCAGCCAGGAACGCGCTATCGACGTACGCGGTGGCGAGGCTTATTTCGAAGTCGTGCACGACAGCCGTCGGCCGTTCGTGGTGACGATCGGCCATGTCACCGTGCGCGACATCGGTACCGCCTTCGACGTGCGTCGCACCGGCGAGCGTGTGATGGTGGCGGTGACGCAAGGGCGTGTGGCGATTGCCGATCGGCGCGCGAATGCCGGTCCGGGTGACACGCTGGAAGCGACGGCAGGGCAGCGCGTCTCCTACGATCCGACTACATCGAGCATGACGGTCGACATCGTTTCGCCAGCGCAAGCAACGGCGTGGCGCAGCAATCGCCTGGAGTTCATCGACGAACCGCTGGGCGTGGTGATTGCCAATCTGAATCGCTATACGGGCACGCCGCTGCATGTCGCCGATGCGAATCTGAATGGGCTGATCTACACCGGCACCGTCCACACCGATGCGATCGATAGCTGGCTGGACGCGTTGCCGGAAGTGTTTCCGTTGCAGGTAAACAAGCAAGCCGGCCGGGTGGTGCTATCCGATGCAAAGAGTGCTGCCCGGTAGGTCATTCGTAGCAGGTAGGCTGGGATGCAATCCCAGCTTTTCTTGGCATGGTGATGCTGGGATTGCATCCCGGCCTACGCAGTGTTGTTGCAAGCCTGCCGCAAGCTAGCCGATTGCACGGCCTTTTTATGACTTGCAGGTGATGCCAACGGACAGGCTGCATGTCACACTCGTGATTTAGCGCAGAGTTGACGCAGGCCATGAGGCGATTTGCCTGGCTGCCGGCTTTCGGCGGCCTGACAATGGGGATGGTTGTATGGACGGCGGGTGCTTTACCGGTTCATGCAACGGAGCAGTCGGTTGGCATGCGTTTCGAGATACCGGCGCAGTCGCTGGCCACGGCGTTGATCGCCTTCGGCAAGCAGGCCAACGTGCAAGTATTGACCGCCGGCAAGACGGTGGATGCGCTGCGTTCGCACGAAGTGATCGGTACGCTGTCGGCCGAGTCGGCGCTGACGCGTCTGCTGGATGGCACGGATATGGGCTTTGCCTTCGTCGACGCACGCACGGTGGTGGTAAAGCCGCGCGCGGTCGCCGCCGTTCAGCCGTCCAAACGTCCATTCGCCGACGAATCGACCACGATCTTGCTGCCACCGATCCAGGCGATCGGTCTGGTGGGGCGCGATGCAGGCTTCATGGCCGACGTCACCAGCGGTCCCGGGCGCATGCTGGCCGATCCGCTGGACGTGCCGGAATCGGTCAGCGTGGTGACGCAGAGCCTGCTGCAATCCGAACAGGTGCTGACGATTGCCGATGCCATCCGCAACGTGGCCGGCGCGCAATACGTGGATGGCACCGCCGGATTGCCGGTGTTCGACGTGCGCGGGTTCATCGCCGGCAACGGCATGACCGACGGCATGCCGAACAATGTGCTCGGCATTGGCGACTATCCGCCGATGGTGGCCCTGGAGCGCGTTGAAGTGCTGAAAGGGCCGCAAGCCGTGCTGGGCGATACGTCGGCGTACAACAACTTCGGCGGGCTGATCGACGTCATCCTGAAAAAGCCGCAAAGCGAACCGGTGCGCCAGGTCATGTGGTCGCTTGGAGAGCATGGCGAAAAGCAGCTCGGCGTGGATCTGGCCGGCCCACTGAACGACAGCAAATCGTTGACGTACCGGCTGATCTTGAATGGCGACATGGCCGACAGCACGCCGCAAGGCATGCGCGGACAGCGCAATCGCTACGTTGCGCCATCGATCGGCTGGTCGACGCCGAATACGACATTCATCGCCGGCATGTCGTGGATGATGAATCACGTGCCGATTCCCGATCACGTGGTGCTGCTTGGCGATACGGTGGGATCGGCTTCGCCTCCCGGTATCTTGCTGGACAACCCGAACGATCACAGCTCGGTGGAAACGCGGCGGCTGTTCTACCTGCTGGAGCATCGCTTCGACGATACCTGGACGCTCCGCAGCCGCGCGCAATACGTGCGCGAGGCGATGGACTTGCAGAACTGGCTGGTGAGCGGTATGGACCTTGAAGGTGATGCAGGTGCGGTGGGGCAGCACTACCGCGTTTCCGACGCGTACTACACCTTGCAGAACGACATCGTGGGTGAGTTCGGGCACGGCTGGATGCAGCATACGGTCATGCTGGGCGTGGACTATTCGCGCATCCAGATTGGTGGCGGCATCGATGCTTTCAGCAATGCCGGCGCCGGCATGAGCTACAACCTCTTCACCAGCGGGCCGTTGCAACCGCCGGCTTCCCAGATATCGTCGAGCGATTATCTCAACGCCTATATACCGGATACACCGTGGACGACGGAAACCGGTGTGTTCCTGCAGGACCAGATCAATCTCGGCAGCCACTGGGAAGCGTTGCTGGCGGTGCGGCGCACCAGCTATCAGCTGGATACCACGCATGCGGACGGCACGCCCTGGAATCTGCACAAGGTGCATTGGGTGCCCAATTTCGGGCTGGTGTACAAGCTGACGCCGAGCATGTCGCTGTATGCGAATACATCCAACGGTTTTCAGCCGGATGTGGACCTGGGCAAGGACAACACCCCGCTGCCGCCGTCGCTATCGCGCCAGATCGAAGCCGGCGCAAAGTTCGATCTGTTTCAGCATCGCGCACGCCTGACGGTGGCTGCCTATCGCATCATGCTTGACCACAGCAATGACCTGGTCTCGCTACAGCCGCCGTACTACATCGTCAGCGGACCGGGACAGTCGAACCAGGGCATCGAGATTGAATTCAATGGACAGCTGGCGCCGGGACTGAACCTCAGTACCGCGTACACGCGCGCCTCGGTGCACAACAACGACGGCTCGGAGGCCACCGGGGAATCGCAGCAGCGTTTCAACCTGTGGGCGAGCTACGCCTTTCAGCAAGGCTGGCTGCGTGGATTCGGCATGGCCGGCGGCGTGCTGGCACGCAGCCGCAGCGTCGGGCAGATGTCCGACGAAAGCGCGTACATCCAGATTCCCGGCCAGGCGCGGGTGGATATGAACGTGTTCTACCGTGCCCCGCACTGGAGCGTGACGCTGGGTATGCGCAATATCCTTTCGCGGAATCTATACAGCCCGACGTTCAATGAAACGTTTGTACCGCTGGATGATCATCGGACGGTTTTGTTGAGCGGGGCGGTGGATTTTTGATGCACACGGATAGCCGTGGCCTGTAGCCCGTAGGCTGGGATGAAATCCCAGCATCAAGCTGCTTGATGCATGCCAGGACCATCCCTTTTCAGTGACGCTCTTGTTTCAGGCTCCACGTTTGAACGTGTATGGTGGCTGCTCCATTCGCAGCCTCGATCAGGTACCCGGCATGAATCAGGATCAATGGAATTTTCTTGATCGCTACATCGGCGATCGTCTCGTTCACGCCGATGGCATTTTCCAGGAAGCGCTCGATGCGAGTACGCAGGCCGGCTTGCCGGCGATCAGCGTGGCGGAGAACCAGGGCAAGTTTCTCTATCTGCTGGCGAAGATTCGCGGTGCGCGGCGCATCCTCGAAATCGGCACGCTCGGCGGCTATAGCACCATCTGGCTTGCCCGTGCGTTGCCGCGCGATGGCGCTCTCGTCACGCTGGAATTCAGTCCCGAGCACGCTGCGGTTGCGCGCGCCAATATCGAACGGGCGGGCTTGTCGGAGGTGGTATCGGTGGTGATCGGCATGGCCGCCGATTCGCTGGAGGAAATGATCGCCAGCCGTACCGAGCCGTTCGACTTGATCTTCATCGATGCGAACAAGGACGGCTATCCGGATTACTTGCGCTTGTGCTTGCCGTTGTCGCGAGCCGGCACGGTGATCGTGGCCGATAACGTGATCCGGCATGGCAAGTTGGCGGACCCGACGAATACCGATCCTGATGTGGTCGGCATTCGCCAGTTCATGGATTTGCTGGCGAAGCAGCCCGGCATCGAATCCACTGCCATTCAGACGGTGGGCGCCAAAGGTTGGGATGGCTTCTCGATTTCGGTGGTGTCGGCCTGACGCCGGTTACTTGCTGGCCGGCTGTGCGGTAAATACATCATTGCCGAACGTACGCAGCCCGTTGTCCTGCGCATAGCCGAGATGCGACAGGCTGAAGATATCTTCCAGCGTGCGCAGCAAGCTGTAGTGGTTGTATTCCGTCTCAGGCTGCGTGCCGGGTGCGATATAGGGCGAGAGCAGGACGGCGCCGATGCGGCCGCCGCCAGGGCCGATCTTGCCGCCCGGTTGCGGGCCGCCAGGCAGTGCTTTCTCGTTGCAGCAGGCGGCGCCGTCATTCCCTTCATCGAAGGTGATGATCAACAGGCCATCCTGCTTGAACGCTGGCGATTCGATGATGCGCGGTACCCATGTGCGCAGGAACGCATCGGCGGAAATCAGGCCGCCGGGCTCGCCGTTTTTACACGGCGCATCGTGGCCGTCGTGACAGAGGTTGGGCGTGACGTAGACGAAGTTGGGTGTGCTTTTGAGCTTGGCAAGATCGTTGCCAAGGTGATCGAGATTCACCACGCGGGCATCGCAGTACTTCTTTTTGTCGATGATGGTGTGGAAGTACATGAAAGGGTTGTGCTTGGTGGCGTACTGGTCTTGCGGCGTCGCATGCTCGGTGATGTCAGGCGTGCCGATGACCGGATGCGCGCACGTTGCCGATTCACGCGCGGGATCCTTGCCCATGTCTTCCATGTACGCCTTCCAGGTAAAACCGGCATCGGTGAGCTGGTTGGCGAGGGTGCTTACGCTCTTGGGATAGACGCAGCCGGTGCCTGGCAGTTGCCCGTTCGCATCCGGCTTTTTCGCGGTGGCCACGAATTCGCTGAAGGTGCTGCAATCCGCCTGCGTATCCGGATTGGGCGCCTGGCCGCTGATCATCGCGATGTAGTTGTCCAGGCTGTAATGGCCGATGCCGTAGTAGTTGGGCAACAGCGCGCCCTGTTTGGGCAGCTCACGGGCGAGATAGGGCGCGATCGACTGCGGCCCGAACGTGACCGGATAAGACTCGTTCTCCAGCATGATGATGAAGACGTGCCGGATCGGCGGCAGATTGGACGGCGCGGCGGCGAGGCAGCTTGCAGTCACGCAAAACGTGGCGAGCAACGCGATAAGGGAAAGGCGGGTGCGTGTCAGCAGGCGGCGCACGGGGAGCTGGCTTGATAAACGGGACATCCGGAAATCCTTGGGTGATAGCGGCCGGCATGAGGGCTGGCGCGACGGCTATTGCAGCCGCCTTGGGCAACAGGATCAAGCCGTGAGGCGTATGCACGCAGCAGGGAGTTGGATGATGTCCTTCCTGACCCGTCGTCCCGGCGAAAGCCGGGACCGAGTGTCTTTGTGGCTAGTTAAAGTCGCGGGACCCCGGCCTTTGCCGGGGTGATCAATGATCAACGCTCGCGCCACCATTCCGCGTAACGCGCCGATGAAAGCCCAGCCAATCAGGCACGCCCGTACACATCATCAAAGCGCACGATATCGTCTTCGCCCAGATAGCTGCCGGACTGCACCTCGATCAACTCCAGCGGCACCTTGCCGGGATTGCGCAGACGGTGCACGCTGCCGAGCGGGATGTAGGTGCTCTGATTTTCGGCCAGCAGAAACACCTTCTCATCGCAGGTGACTTCAGCGGTGCCGGACACCACGATCCAGTGCTCCGCGCGATGATGATGCTTCTGCAGGCTCAGGCTGGCGCCCGGCTTCACTACGATGCGCTTGACCTGGAAACGCCCGCCCGCTTCAAGCGAGTCATAGCTGCCCCACGGACGATGCACCACGCG
>NZ_DATEJY010000271.1:0-26384 GCF_035277725.1 Dyella sp.
GATGATGCGGCGGTAGCGGCACAGGTTTACGAAGCCCCGCAAGGCGAGGTGGAGCAGGCGCTGGCTGAGTTGTGGCAGGAACTGCTGGGGCTGGAACGGGTAGGACGGCACGATCACTTCTTCGAACTGGGCGGCCATTCCTTGCTGGCGGTCGAACTGGTCAGCCGTGCAAAGAAGGCACTGCAGATGCCGGTTGCCTTGACGGACATATTTGTCAAACCTGTTCTCAAGGATTTTGCAGCCAGGATATGTGGAAACAAGCTAGTTGATTACACGAGCCTTGTTCCAGTTCGGAAAAGCGGTAACGCGCGGCCTTTGTTCATGGTGCATGGCGGAGCAGGAGGCGCTAACTATGTCCAATCGCTGGCACGTTGGATCGATCCGGACATCCCCCTGTATGGACTGGTTCCGAAGGGCTATATGACGGAGGAAACGCCCTTGGAAGCCGTCGAAGATATGGCATGTCGCTATATCAAAGCGATGCGCAGCGTCCAACCGCAAGGGCCGTATCGGATTGCCGGCTGGTCATCCGGCGGCATCGTCGCCTATGAAATGGCCGTTCAACTCCTGGGCATGGATGAGACGGTGGAATTCATCGGCATGCTCGACACTTATTTCGAACAACCAAGAAAGCCCGATCACCGCAACGTCGTACGCGACTACCGGATAGCCGATTTCGATGCGTCCGAGGAATTTATCGCCATGGTGTCCAGGCTAATACCTGGCATTGCTTCAGGTGAGCAGCACCTTCCTCCTGAGGGTAGCGATTTTGCATCCGTCGTGCATTACTTCGCTGCATTGGAGTCTGCGCCAGAGTCGGTACGCGCGCTGACGAAGGATCTGGAAACTACATGGCAATATCTGCGTGTATGTCATGCGAACCGCAAAGCGGAATGGAGTTATGTTCCGCACCCTATATCGGCGCCCGTAACGTTGTTCTCGGCGTTGAAGGAGGACCGCTCGGACCGGTCCATTGGCTGGTCTCAACTTCTTCATGAGAACCTGCAGGTCGTCCCGGTGGATGGATGGCATTTCAACTTGGTCGAAGATCCCTATGCCGAAGGCGTGAGCAAGGCGATAGTGGAGGCATTGAGAGACGCAGAGTCGGAGCCAGTGCAACATGTCGACCGGCGCTATAACCCTTGCATCACGATTCAGGGCGGTCGGAGCAACAGTGCTACGATCTTTTGCGTACCTGGCGCCGGCGCAAGCATTACCAGTTTTGCGGACCTGATGGTGGCCTTGGACCCGCACGTTCCAGTCCATGGCCTGCAACCGAGAGGCCTTTGCGGCGTAATGGCCCCGCATCTGGATGTAACGAGCGCCGCTCGTGCTTACCTGCAGGCCATTAAAAACGTCGCTCCTGGCGGACCGTATCACCTGATCGGTCATTCCTATGGTGGATGGGTGGCGCTGGAGATGGCTTTGCAGTTGGAGGATGCGGGTGAAAGGGTACTGTCGACAGTAGTACTCGATTCACAAGTACCCACGCTTGAACCTTCGGAAGGAAAGTATTCTTCCGATTTGGACGTGCTGCTTCGCCTGGTGGAAATATTCGAATTGAAGCTTGGGATACCGCTGCGATTGTCTCTCGCCGAGTTATTGCCGCTGGATTTCAATGCTCGCCTCGAGTTGCTATTCGATAAACTGATCGCGGCGAAATTGATGCCCCCCAAAACCCGGCTGCAGACCTTCCGAGGGATATATAGGGTATTCAGTAGAAACTTGCACACGGGCTATATGCCTTACCGTCCTTATCGAGGCTCCTTCCACGTCGCGGTGGCGGGCGACGTGTCGACACATCCGATGCACTGGCATCCGTATGCGCCGAACGCCAGGGTCTGGCAAGCACCCGGCAACCACATGACCTTGTTGACCAGGCCTCACGTGGAAGAGCTTGCGGAGTGGCTCTTGCCAATAGTGAGCCATGCCGATACCCCGGTGTGAGGTGAAAGTACATCGCAAGAGGCGACCGTGTAGCTTGATGCTTCAGTTGGTGCCGGTACTTCGGGACACGTCAACGTTTTTTGAGGAAAGTCATATGTACGTAAGCGAGAGATTGTTCGAAGACCATGACGGCCCGATGTTAATACGCTCATTAAAGGAGCGCCTGCCTCTATCAGAATCGGTGGCAACCGATCCAGCTGGGTTCAGACAAAAACTGCTTGAGCACGGTGCATTGCTCTTTCGTGGTTTTAACGTCGGAAGCGTCGACGACTTTGACGACTTTGTGGCGGTCGCATCCGATCAATGTCTTAAATATATGTATCGCTCCACGCCCCGCACGGGAATGAGCGAACGGGTGTTTACCGCCACAAGTTACCCCAAGGCCCTGGAAATACCCTTGCACAATGAGAACTCCTACCAGCGTTCGTGGCCATTGGCCCTGGCTTTTTGTTGCACGGTGGCGGCCACCGAAGGTGGGGAGACGCCGATCGCGCCTATGGATTGGGTTACTGAACGCATAGGTGACAAACTCATGGACAAGTTTGAACAGCGCGGTGTCGAGTACATTCGTCATTACCACAAGAATGTAGACCTGTCGTGGCAAAGCGTTTTTCAAACGGATAACCGTGAAGACGTGGAGAATTACTGCGCCAGCCACGATATCCGGTACAGTTGGCTCGATGGCGGCCTATTGCGCACGACGCAGGTGTGTCATGGCGTGGCTTGCCATCCTGTCACGCAACGTAAAGTGTTTTTCAACCAGGCACATTTGTTTCATGTATCCAGTTTGGGAGAGTCCGCTGCGGCCATGATTGACATGTTCGGCGCGGACAGGCTACCCAGGCACGCAAGGTATGGGGACCAAAGCGAGATTTCGGCGGATGATTTGCAAACCGTTCGGCAGGCCTTCAAGTCCAGTCAGCTGATCTTTCGCTGGCGTCCTGGAGATGTTCTGCTACTGGACAATATGCAGTATGCGCACGGTCGACGTCCATTCAAAGGCGAGCGTGCCGTATACGCGGCGCTTATGAACCCATTTCCTGCTTGAATTTCGATCGAAAGGTTTTTTACCATTTTCCACGCATGGAGTTCCACCATGAAACCAAAGCTTTCCGCCTCCATTCTTGCCGTCGCACTTGCTGTAAACCCGCATGCCAGCGGCACTAATGGCCATGCTGAAGATCAGGCGCGGATCCAGCAACTGATCAACCGTTTTAAAAGCGCCATCATCGCCAAGGACGGTCATGCCTTGCGCGGCATGTTCTTGTCTGGCGGCTCCTGGCTGCAGGGGCTGGATGAAGGGTCGTGGGCCGCCATGCGCGCAAAGAAACCCGATGCCAGGCAGTTCGATCCAGGCAGCTATGAGCAGTTCGCGCACTTTATCGAGACCACTCCCAAGGACAAGACTATCGAGGAGACCTTCGACAATGTGCGCATCGAGACCGACGGCACAGTTGGTACGGTCTACTTCGACTACCGCTTTCTGGTGGACGGCAAATCGATCAACCATGGCGTGGAAACCTGGCAGCTGGCGCACACGGACGAAGGGTGGAAGATCAGCGCCATGCTGTATTCGGTCATTCTGGATGGCACGCATTAATCGTCGAGGTACGCCGCTTAACAAATGTTTCTAGGGCCTGTTAACACTTCGCTGCTTGATTCTATACTTTGCAGATGGAAATCACCGAAGTCCAGTTTCAACGTATCGAGCATTGCTTGCCGCAACAACGTGGCAACGTCAGCCTGACCAATCTCCAAGTGCTGAATGCGATCCTCTATGTTGCGGAGCATGGCTGTAGTGGCGTGGTTTGCCGAAACGCTTTGGCAACTGGCACACGATCTACTAGGGCGTGTTAACACTACAACCTAAACGCGTCGACAATCAGCGCAAATTGGATGAAGCTAAGAAATACGATGTCCAGCTTGTCGAAGCGGGAAAAGATTCGCCGAAAACCTTTCAAACAGCGGAACAGTCGCTCCACTTCGTTACGGCGCTTGTACATTTCTCGGTCATACCCCCATGGTTCAAGCCGATTGCTTTTCGGCGGAACAATGGGAATAAAGCTAAGATCGAGCGCCAGTTGACGTGTCTCATCACCTTCATAAGCCCTGTCCATTAATTAACAGAGGTAGTGGCTCGTCAATGGGTCCATGGCTTTGCAGCAACGCTCTTCCCATCGGCGCGTCACCAACCTGTGCCGGAGACAACGCAAACGTTATGGCTGTTCGAGCATCCGCGGCAACCATATGAATCTTGGTGGTCCAACCACCTCGTGATTTTCCGATGGCTTGAGGTTCGTTTTTTTTAATGCTCCAGTCCCATCAGGATGGACCTTGATCAGGGTGCTATCCAGCGATACGGCTTCGATTTTGATGCGAACGATCTGCTCTCGCTATAATTCCTGGAACACGCGATCAAGCACGCGGCTCTTAGACCAACGATTCATCCGTGTATAAATCGTATGCCAGTTGCCAAAACGCTTAGGCAGGCCGCGCCACTTGCACCCGTGTTCGGCGACATAAAGAATGGCATTCAATACTTGCAAATTGGTCATGCTGACGTTGCCGCGTTGTCGTGGCAAGCAATGTTCAATTCGTTGAAACTGAGCTTCTGTGATCTCCATTTGCGCAGTATAAGATCAAACACCAGTAGTGTTAACACGTCTAGTCTAGTAAAAAGTGTTCATGCGACGCGCATAACGGCCCGTCTCGTGATCTTCAGTGAGCGACTATTGGTGGATAATCGTTGTGTCGGCGTCCAAGGGACGCTGATGTAGCTAACGCCTCTTCATCGACAGCAACGTCGCCGGCTGCTTACAGAGCTTCAGCGAAGTATCTGCAGATAGTTGCGCACTGCATTGGCAAGCCCTTCGTATAAAGCCTCGCCAATCAGCGCATGCCCGATGGACACCTCGGCCAACCCAGGAATAGCGGCGCGCAACGTACCCAGATTGGCTTGGCTAAGATCATGCCCCGCGTTCACCGCCAAACCAGCCTGCTGCGCGCGACGAGCCGTCTCCACGCATAACTCCAGTTGTTCCCTCGCATCACCTTCTGCAAAGGCATGAGCATAGGGACCGGTATAGATTTCTACGCGCTGCACACCAAGCGCCACAGCGTGTTCGAACCCCGTTGCGCCAGGGTCAACAAACAGACTTACCCTGCAGCCCAGTTCGCGCAAATGATCCACAAGTGGACGCAAGCGTTCCGCGTCCTGTGCCAGGTCGAAGCCATGGTCCGAGGTGATCTGTCCGTCGCTATCCGGCACCAGCGTCACCTGGGTCGGGCGCACTTCGCGAGCGAGGGCGATCAGCCCCGGATATTCGCCACGCGGCCCCGCAAAGGGATTGCCTTCGATGTTGTATTCGACGCGTCCCCGCAGGATGCTGGCAAGCAGCCGTACGTCGTCAGGCCGCACATGTCGCTGGTCGGGGCGTGGATGTACCGTAATGCCGCCACAGCCGGCCTCGATGCAGGTCACCGCCGCGCGAGCGATATCGGGTTCGTTGCCGCCGCGCGAATTCCGCAGCACGGCGATCTTGTTGAGATTGACGCTGAGCAGGGTCATGGATGCCAAGGAAAAATTCGTGGCCGGACACAGTGCTCCGATCAGACGCCGCCGGCAAGTGTCCAATACCGGACGTCGCGAGATGCTCCTCGCCAGGCCACGCTACCGAGGTAGCCCTCCCCGACGGGTACCGAGCGAAGCTGCCATTGCGCGGCATCATCGCCGTCCAGCCAAAGCAGGCGCGGCGCGGTAGGTGGAACGGCCAGTTGCAATCGCTCCAGGCCAAACGCGATGCCGCGGCCCATGGCTTTGAGCACGGCTTCCTTGGCCGTCCAAAGCTGGAGAAAAGCTTGTTCTTGCCCTGACTTATCCAACTTAGACAAAGCAGCAGTTTCCTCGGGATGAAAGAAGCGCTCGGCAAGTCGCATGGCGCGTGGACGTGGGCGGAGCTGTTCGATATCAACGCCGGGTATGCATTCGCGTGTTACCGCGATCAGCGCCGCATCGCCGCTGTGCGACCAGTTGAACTGCAACGTACGATCAAGCGGTGCGGCCAATTCCGGACGCCCGTGTTCACTTTCGACCAGTACGACGGCATCCGCCGGTATACGCAGATAGCGTCCCAGCAACGCACGCAACGGTGCGCGCTGTTGCGTCCGGTCATAACCAAGACGCCATACATGAATCTGGTCTTCGCTCAATTCAGCCGCAATATCGCTGACATCCGAGCCTTGATTCGTTCGCATGCGGGCATGCTGACGGAATCGTGAGGCTCGATACAAGCATGCCTCTGCCCTTTCGGAGAGACGCGACGCGACAAGCATTCAGCGAATCAGCCGCTCATCCACCAGGTTTTTCACCACGGCTGGATCGGCCAGCGTGGAGATATCACCCAACTGGTCAGGCTGGTTCTCGCCGATCTTGCGCAGGATTCGGCGCATGATCTTGCCCGAGCGTGTCTTCGGCAAACCCGGCGCCCATTGAATGTAATCCGGCGTGGCGATCGGACCGATTTCCTTGCGCACCCAGGCCACCAGCTCTTTGCGCAGTTCTTCGCTGCCCTGCTCGCCGGCGACCAGCGTGATGTAAGCGTAGATACCTTGGCCCTTGATCTCGTGCGGACAACCCACCACCGCGGCTTCGGCCACCTTGGGATGCGCCACCAGTGCGCTCTCTACTTCGGCCGTGCCGATACGATGGCCGGACACGTTGATCACGTCATCCACGCGGCCGGTAATCCAGTAATAACCATCTTCGTCACGACGCACGCCGTCGCCGGTGAAGTAGTTGCCGGGATAGGCTTTGAAATAGGTATCGATAAAGCGCTGATGATCGCCATACACCGTGCGCATCTGTCCCGGCCAGGAATCGGTGATCAGCAAATTGCCCTCCGCGGGACCTTCCAGCACCGTACCGGAAGCATCCACCACGGCGGGCTTGATGCCGAAGAACGGCAGCGTGGCCGAGCCGGGCTTGGTGTCGATCGCCCCGGCGAGCGGCGTAATCAGAATGCCACCGGTTTCCGTCTGCCACCAGGTATCCACGATCGGGCAGCGTCCGTCGCCCACCACGCGGTGATACCACTCCCAGGCTTCCGGGTTGATCGGCTCACCCACTGAACCAAGCAACCGCAAGCTGGCGCGCGAGCATTTCTTCACCGGCGCTTCGCCCTCGCGCATCAGCGCGCGAATGGCCGTCGGCGCGGTGTAGAACAACGTTACCTTGTGCTTGTCGACCACCTGCCAGAAGCGGCTGAAATCCGGATAGTTCGGTACGCCATCGAACATCACCGTGGTCGCACCATTGGCCAGCGGTCCATAGACCACGTAGCTGTGTCCGGTTACCCAGCCCACGTCGGCCGTGCACCAGTAGACGTCGTCCTCGCGCACGTCGAACACCAGCTCGTGCGTCAGGCTCGCGTACACCAGATAGCCGCCCGACGTGTGCAACACGCCTTTGGGCTTACCGGTTGAGCCGGAGGTGTACAGAATGAACAACGGATGCTCTGCTTCGACCGGTTCGGCCGGGCATTCCGGCGACTGCCCCTCCATCAACACATGGTAATAGCGGTCACGCGGCGACTGCATCGGCACGGCCGAACCCGTGCGGCGCACTACGATCACCGTTTCCACGCTATGGGTGCCAGGCCGCTCGAGCGCCGCATCGACATTTGCCTTGAGCGGAATCTTTTTGCCGCCACGCACACCTTCGTCCGCGGTGATCACCATCTTTGCTGTGGAATCGGCGATGCGGCCGGCCAGTGAATCCGGCGAAAAGCCGCCGAACACCACCGAGTGAATCGCACCGATGCGCGCGCACGCCAGCATGGCTACCGCTGCCTCAGGAATCATCGGCATATAGATCGCGACGCGATCGCCTTTGGTGATGCCCAGATGCTTCAACATATTGGCGAACTTGCACACTTCCGAGTGCAGCTCACGATAGGTGATGTGGCGTGATTCGGAAGGATCGTCGCCTTCAAAGATGATCGCGGTCTTGTCGCCGCGTGTGGCCAGATGACGATCCAAACAATTGGCCGATACGTTGAGCTGGCCATCGTCGTACCAACGGATGTGCAGGTTCTGCGGATCAAACGAGACATCGCGAATGCGCGAGGGCTTTTTTGCCCATTGCAACCTTTCTCCCATACGGCCCCAGAAGCCTTCGGGATCTTTTACGGACTCGGCATACAACGTCTCGTAATCAGCTTTGCGAAGGCGCGCCTTGGCGGCAAAAGCGAGATCGACCGGATAAACCTTTGACATATCAGCCTCCTGCTCGCCGGTCTGCCGGGAGCGCACTCAGTGGGTAACCGCCTGGCACGAACGCGTGTCGTGTCAATCGCCCGAGTGTAGCGTTTGGACGGCCGAACCGCCAAAGTTGCGACGCACCATCACGGTTGCGGAGGTTTGTCGCGATGCTTATGAACGTGTGTCAGATCGAGCATGGTTTCCGGTCGCGCGTTCGCTTCGATGCGCGCCTGCGCAAAGGCGAGCGCGGTGACGATGGCGCCCGTAATGCCAGCGAACAGCCAGAAGCCCATGGCACCAGGACTGTGCCGCGTCACGCAAAGCACCCACGATACCAGCGTCGCGATCAGCCATAACCAACGCATCACAGGCCCCTACCATCATCCCCTTGAAAACCAGCGCATCATACGCCCGCCACCGCGACGGAACTGCGATCCCATCCACCCGCCGGACACGTAGTCTCCCCGTAAGATGAATTCCATCGGGCAGGGCTTGAATCAACGAACATGATGGCTGAGCCAAATCCATCCACCTCAGATCCGCAACGGTCGCCGATGGCCTGGACGGACATTGTCGACTGGCTGGGCATCGGCCTGGATCACTGCAAGCCGATTCGCGTTTCGTTGCTGGTGCTGGCCTTCGCCACCATTGTCATCACCAACGTGGACCAGGCGACAGAGCTGTTTCTGATCGCGCTGTGGGTCGATCCGAGCAGCACGCGCTACGTCTTTCTGCTTGCCACCAGCGCATTGGCCGGCCTGGCGATCTGGTACGCCGCCCACAACGCGTACCGCTTGACGTACCCGCGCTGGCCCGCGCTGCAGGATCCGCGTGCGGCAGCACTGCGGCGTTGGCTACCGCGGCTGCTCGCGATCGTCGTGCCGTTACTGGTGTTGTATGGCTATCTCTTGGCGCTGCGCACGCCGCACCCAGTCTGTACCGTGCACGCGTCGTGCCTGCGTCGCGATCTGCGCAGTGCCGGCCTGTTGATCGTGGCGGCAGCGATGATCGTGTTTTTCATTGGCCGCCAACGCGTGTTGGAGGTTGCCGCCGAGCGCACGGCCAAGGCGATCGAACCGAGGGTGGCGACGATCAAGGCCTTAGGCACGCTGCCGTTGAGCATCTTTCTGGCCACGCTGATCCTGAACGTGCTCATCACCGTGCTGGTAACGTTTCAGCCACGCCAATTCGATGGCATGGGTTCGCTGGCCGTAGCGCTCATCTCGGCCAGCTTCTTCTGCATGAGCGGCGGCTTTCTCTGCATGCTTGCGGATCGCCACGGCGTGCCATTGCTTAGCTTGCTGGTGGCGTTGTCATTGATGCTGCACGCCTTGCATCTCAACGACAACCATCGCGTTCGTCAGTACCCCGGCATGAGCACGCATCAGCTGCCCGAGGCACCGCCTGCCGATCATCGGCCCGGCTTCGAGGCGTACACCAAGGCCTGGTTGCAAAGCCGCTGCCATCCGCGACAAACCTGTCCGGTGATCCTGGTTTCCGCTGAAGGAGGCGGCTTACGCAGCGCCGCGTGGACAGCCATGGTGCTGAGCGAATTCACCGCACGTGTCGATCAAGTGTTGCCGCCTCATGGCGGCGAGCCGATGTTCGAGCGCTATCTGTTTGCAGGCAGCGGTGTTTCCGGTGGCAGTCTTGGCTTGGCAACGTATGTGGCGACCTTGCGTTTGGCGCCGGGCACGGGTGAAACCGCGCAAGCACGCAGCGAACAAATCCTCGATCACGACTTTCTCGCGCCGGTCATGGCGAATGCGTGGTTTATCGATTTCACCCAGCGTTGGCTGCCGGGCGCCTGGTTCGACGATCGCGGCCGCGCGCTGACCCGCGCATGGGAGCAGGCTGCGCAAGAGCAAGGGATCGATGCGCTGGCGCAACCCTTCTCTCAGATGTATGAAGGCGCCGATGGCGAAATCAGCACGACGACGCCCGCGCTATTTTTCAACAGCACTACGGTGGCCCAAGGCTGGCGCTTCATACAGCATCCGTTCCGGCCCTTCATGCATAGTCCGTGGACGACGGCCTACGACGGCGCGCTATGGCAAGACCCGCGCATACCGCTCAGCGAAGTGGTGCTCAACAGCGCGCGATTTACCTATCTGAGCCCAGCCGGCACGCTGCAGGCGTCGGGCAGCCGTGCATCGCTGTCGCCGAGGGCATTCCAGTTGGCGGACGGCGGCTACTTCGAGAACTCGGGCTCGGCAACGCTGCTGGAGGTGATGCAGCGCTTGCATGCGATCGCGGCCTCAGTGGCGCAGCCGATCCAGGTGATCGTTTTGCATATCAGCAATGATCCCAGCTTGCATGATTTCGTCGATGCACACGATCCCAAGCATCCCTTGCCGCTTTATTCGGCAGCCTGTCCGCGCACGTTGAGTCCCACTGAGTTGCGCAGCTATGGCGAAGCTACTGCTCCACTTGTAGCGTTGTTGGATACGCGCAATGCGCGCGGAGAGTTCGCCCGGTCGGCATTGCTCGCCGCATTGCAGACAAACACGGCAGACCCTGACCGCGGCGATGTGTTTTGGCATCTGCGACTTTGTCCCGGCAATTATCCGTTGCCGTTGGGATGGACCATCTCTTCGCCCGTGTTCGATGAAATGCATCGCCAGCTGGAACAGAACTATCCCCTCGCAACCATGGGCACATGGTTGGCGCAGCAAATCAAAACCGCTAGTCAACCGTGAGTGTCGCGCCAAGTGAGATAGCGAAAGCGCATGATGGCGCGATGGCAGATCTCCCTCACGCATTCAAAGGCCGCGGCACTGCGTCCAATCCGGAAGGACGTTTCGAAAGCATCCGTCATCACGCTGAAGATGACGGCTGGCAGCATGCTGTGCTGGATGAAGAGCAACCACGCCCGCGTACCGAAGTCACCGAGGAACACGCGCGCAGCGTGATTACGCGCAACGACTCACCGGATATCGCCTTCAGTACAGCCATGAATCCGTACCGCGGTTGCGAGCACGGATGTATTTATTGCTTTGCACGGCCGAGCCACAGTTATCTGAATCTGTCACCGGGACTCGATTTCGAAACCAAGCTGCGTGCGAAAAGCAATCTTGCCGAGGTGCTGCGCGCGGAGTTATCCAAGTCCAGTTACGTACCGAGCCCGATCAATATCGGCAGCAATACCGATCCCTATCAGCCGATCGAAAAAACCTGGCGCATTACGCGTGCCGCCATGGAAGTGCTGGCCGAATGCCATCATCCGTGCACCATCGTCACCAAGAACGCCATGGTCGAACGCGATCTGGATATTCTTGCGCCGATGGCGCGCGAAGGGCTGGTGCAGGTTTTCATCTCGGTCAATTCATTGGACAACCATCTGGCTGCCAAGCTGGAACCGCGCGCAAGCGCACCGCATCGCCGCTTGAAAGCCATTCGCACGCTTGCCGAAGCAGGTGTGCCGGTTGGCGTGCTGGTGGCGCCGATCATTCCCGCTTTGAACGACCGCGATATGGAAGCTGTGTTGGACCAGGCGGCTGCTGCAGGCGCCAGCTGCGCGGGCTATACCGTGCTGCGCTTGCCCTACGAGCTGAAGGCGCTGTTCCGCGAATGGCTGGCGCTGCATGCACCGCAACGCGCGGAACATGTGATGAGCCTGGTGCAACAGCTCAATGGCGGCAAGGACTACGACAGCAACTTCGCGACACGCATGCGTGGACAGGGTGTGTTTGCCGAGTTGCTGAGGCGACGCTTTGAAGTGGCGTGCCGGCGCCACCATTTCGGTCGCGCGCGCGAATTGCAATTGGATACGTCACGGTTCATACCGCCGCGCAAGCAATCACCGCAAGGCGAACTGTTTTGATAAGCCGACGTAGGTTGGGATGAGCGGAACGCAAACCCCAACAATGACGCGGTGCTCAGGCACCCGCCATGATGAATGTTGCTTCCATCATCGTCGCCCCGGCGAAAGCCGGGGTCCAGTGACTTTGACGGAACCCTGAAAGTCGCTGGGTCCCGGCTTTCGCCGGGACGACGGATCGGAGGTAACAAGGATTTTCATGGCAACCTGAGCATCCCGCGCCGTGCACGTCACTGCGCTGGCAAATACTTCTCAAACCAATTCAACGCCCGCTGCAACACATCGCGCTGATTCGAGGGATTGTAGAAGTGATGGCCCTCACCCGGATACACCACCAATGACGTCGGCACGCCAAGCGTGCGCAATGCATGCCAGTACTCAAACGACTGCGGCGCCGGACATTCCGCATCGCGCTCGCCCACGACAATCAGCGTCGGCGTCTTCACCTTCTTGATGAAGTTGATCGCCGAACTCTTCGCATACACCGCCGGATCGTCGTACACGGATGCGCCGAAGAACGGGATCATCCACTGATCGATCTCGTTCTGGCCGTAATAACTCTGCCAGTTCGCAATACCGGCGCCGGCAACCACGGCGCGGAACCGCTGGGTTTGCGTCGGCACAAACATGCTCATGAAACCGCCGTAGCTCCAACCGGTCAGCCCCAGGCGATGGTCGTCCACCGGTACTTTCTTTTCCACCGCATCCACGCCCGCCAGCGTGTCGCGCAAATCGCCATAGCCAAAATCCTTGCGATTGGCCTGCACGAATGCCTCGCCCTGTCCGTAGCTGCCGCGCGGGTTGGGCATGAATACGAAATAGCCCAGAGTGGAAAACGGAATCGCGCTGTAACCGACCGACGGCCAAAGCGGCATCACCGCGCCCGATGGACCGCCGTGGATGTTGACGATCATCGGGTAGCGCTTGCCGGGATCGTAGTTGGCCGGATACAGCAGCCAGCCTTGCACGTGGAAACCTTCGTTATCCCATTCCACCGATTCGGCCTTGCCCCAGCTCGGCTTGAAATTCGCATTGATGGTGGTCACCGCAGCAGGCATGCCGTTGTCGATCGTGCCTGCATACACTTCCGGCGCGGCGGCGTACGACGATTGCGCAAAAGCTACTTGGCGATGATCAGCAGAGAACGAAAGCCCCAATATCGCGGTACCGTCGCCCACGTAGCCGGCCGTGGTGAACAGCACGCGCTGTTGCTGTGCCCGATTGGCATCGATCGAATAATCGGCCAGCTGCACACTGCCGTTGCTGATTTGATCCACCAGCAGCGATTGTGGCGAACGCCAGGTAAACCATGACGGCGTGACATGAATGCCGGGGGTGAGATCGACCGGCGCGCCGCCCGACGTGGCAACACCGTAAAGATCACCGCCGGTAAAACCCTGATCGCTCATCAAGCCGCCGATGAAGACGATGCGCGAACCATCCGGCGACCAGCGCGGCAGCGCGATCTGCAATCCATGCAGCGGGCCGCTCACCGTGTTCGGATCGACCAAGGCTGTGCGCGATGCATTTGGCTGCGCAGCCTGCACGTAGAGCTGCGCAATCCACCAGTTGTTGTCACCCGGCGGTGGCGCTGCGACATAGGCGACGCGCGCGCTATCCGGCGCCCAGGAAAATTCATAGACGTGGCTGTTCGCTGGCGTGATTTCCTGCAACGGGCCACCCTGTGCCGACACCGTCGCGACGCGTTGCACTTCGATGCCTTCCACGCCGATCTCGCCGATGGCGGGCTTGGCCGCTGCGAGGGCGCTGGCGCGCCGCGTGGCCCCTTGCACGTACAGGAACGCCAGCGTCTTGCCGTCCGGGGACCAGCTCAGTGCATTCGCGTAACCGTCGAGCGAGGCCAAATGCACTGGCTTGGCCTGCGATGAGACATCGAGCACGTAGATGTCCGGCTGCTTGTTACCGCCCATGCCCGCACGGCTGCTGGCGCAATTGGAAAGAAACGCCAGATGGTGCGAATCCGGCGCCCACGCCAGGCCGCTCTCGCCGCATGTGCCGGGTTTGGTAGCCAGGCCGATGCTGTGCGCATGCTTGCCGTCGGCGTCAGCCAGCATGATGGCGGGCTTGTCCTGGGTCTCCACGACCCACGCCAGATGCTGTCCATCCGGCGACAGCGTCACCTCGCTGATATGACGCACCTTGCCCAGTTCGGCCAGCAGGGCTTCGATGCGCGGATCGGTGGCGCTTCGCGTATCGGCCAGGGCGGCCGGCGCAAGAAATGCCGCCAGCAGCGGCAGCAACAGACGGGAGGGTTTCAGCATCACGGTACGTTCCCCAGACACAGCAAAGCCCCAACGCTAGCAGCTACCGCCCGCTCGCCCCATGTGCATGAAGGCACTACCCTGGGCGCGGGCCATGCATGTCATCGTCATCCCGTACAATCCGGCCCCATGAAAATCGCCTCATGGAACGTGAACTCGCTGAAGGTGCGCATCCCGCACCTCACCCAGTGGCTGGCCGATGCACGCCCCGACGTGGTGGCGCTGCAGGAAACCAAGCTGGAAGACGCCAAGTTTCCGGTCGACGAGCTCGCCGGCGCCGGCTACCAGGCGATCTACGCCGGGCAGAAAACCTATAACGGCGTGGCGATCCTGGCGCGCAACGACAAGGGCTTGCGCTTCGAGGACGTGCTCACCGATATCCCCGGCCTGGACGATCCGCAGCGGCGGATTCTTGCCGCGACCGTTGGTGGCCTGCGCGTGGTCGATCTCTATGTCGTCAACGGCAAGGCCGTGGGCGATGAGAAATACACCTACAAGCTGCATTGGCTGGAGCGCGTGCGCGAGTTTCTGGCGGAAGAAATCAAGCGCTACCCCAACTTGGTGGTGCTGGGCGATTTCAACATCGCGCCCGACGACCGCGATGTGTACGACCCGATCGCCTGGGGCGAAGACGTGCTGTGTTCCCCGCCCGAGCGTGCGGCCTTGAAAGCCATGACGGATCTTGGCCTGCACGACAGCTTCCGCTTGTTTGAAGAGGCCGGCGGCCATTTCAGCTGGTGGGACTACCGGCAGGGGGCGTTCCGGCGCAACATGGGTCTGCGCATCGACTTGATCCTGCTTGGCGATGCCCTGAAATCGTCGGCCAGGGCTGCCACCATCGACCGCGAACCGCGGCGCTGGGAGCGGCCTTCCGACCACACGCCAGTCACGGTAGAACTGGATATCCGAGGATGAGCGATACGAAAACTAACTGGCCCAGTTCGTTGGACGACAAGGAGCTGGACGAACTGGATGCCTACCTGCGCACGCACGCCCAGGAAGGCGAAGGCCATCTACTGCTCGATGGCGTGCACGGTTTGCTGAGCGCCTTGGCCGTGGGGCCCACCAAAGTGTTGCCCGACGAATGGCTGCCCGAAGTGCTGCACGAACCTTTCGCCGACGAAGAGGAAGGCAATCGCGTACTCGCGCTGCTGGCCAAGCTCAATGATTCGATCAGTGCCGAACTGGACGTGGATGCCTACGAACCGATCCTCGGCGAAGTGGATACCGAAGCCGGCCCGGCCTTGTCGGCCGCAGGCTGGTGCGAAGGCTTCAGCCGCGCCATCGACCTGCGTGCGGGCCTGTGGGAAAAGCGTCTGGCCGACGATCCGTCGTTGATGGAAGTCCTCGGTCCGGTGATGGCCCTGGCGGTAGACGAAGGCATTCTGAGCGCCGAAGCCGAATTCGAAAAACTTACCGAAGAAGAATACGACGACTGCCTCGCGCAGCTGCCTGCCGTGCTGGCCGCCGTCAATCATTATTGGTACGAGCATCCCGCCACCGAAGCGGAGCTCGACGCGCTGCACCGCGCGATGGAAACCGGGGCCGATCACCAGCCGCCGCCGCGGCACCGTAGCGGGCACTGGGTGCATTGACGCTTGCTCCCTCTCCTCATCGGAGAGGGCATGCGCCAGGCTGTGCATATCGCGAAACAGTCCGTTCGCATCGATCAGTCTTGGGCCTGCGCGTCGGCGCAACCATCATGTGCGCCAGATCCTTCTGACGGGAGCACACCATGACCGAACGCCGCATTCTCCGCCGTATCCGCGGTACCGATACCTCCGACGGCGCGGGCGTGAAACTCAAGCGCATCATCGGCCAGCCGGGCCTGGACATGCTCGACCCCTTCCTGCTGCTGGACGAATTCCGTTCCGATGAAGCGAACGACTACCTCGCCGGTTTTCCTGAGCATCCACATCGCGGTTTCGAAACCGTTACCTACATGCTGGCCGGCCACATGCAGCACGGCGACAACCACGGCAACCGGGGTGACCTGAAGCCCGGCAGCGTGCAGTGGATGACTGCCGGCCGCGGCATCCTGCACTCGGAAATGCCACAGCAGGAAAACGGCCTGATGTGGGGTTTCCAGCTGTGGGTGAACCTGCCGGCGAAGGACAAAATGACCGAGCCGCGCTACCAGGATATTGATCCGGAACACATTCCTGTTGTGACGCCGGCCGATGGAGTGACGCTCAAGGTCATTGCCGGCCATTTTGGTGACGCAACCGGTCCGGTGTCCGGAATTGTCACCGCGCCGGTGTACCTGGATATCGCCGTGGAAGCTGACGCCGGCATCGAGATCCCGCTGCCGGAAGGCCACCACGCTTTTGCCTATGTGTTCGACGGCAGCGATGCACAGGTGGCTGGCGAGAAGCTCTCCCGCAGTGAGCTGGCGGTGCTGTCCAAGGGCGACAGCGTGCGGATTGCCGGCCGCGACGCCCCGGCCCGCGTGTTGTTGGTGGCCGGCCAGCCGTTGCAGGAACCGGTCGCGCGCTATGGCCCGTTCGTGATGAACACGCCCGAGCAGATCCACGAGGCGATTGCCGATTTCCGCGCCGGCAAGTTCTAAGCCACCACCTGCGCTTCAGTCCTGTCATGGCCCCGCCGATAGAACTGTCGGCGGGGCCATGTGCGTTCGGTCACAGCACTCACCAGAGTGGCGATCCATAGCGGCCGACGGCATGGACGATGCATCAGATTCCGCGTCGGAAGCGTTAAAGATTTGCCGGCAAAAAAAGTTGCGGAGGCAAAAAGCACGGCGTTAAATTAGAATTAATCCTGCGCTCAACATACGCCTGTACAATGTTGCTCCGTAAAGATTTTAGAAACTGTAGTTAACTCATTGTTTTAACAGACCATGACCGTCCTAACCTTTACCATCATCGTGGTTTTCGCACTGGCCGCCGTAGCGGTGAAGCGCGTGCCGGCAGGACAGGTCTACAGCCTCTACCGCAACGGCAAGCCGGTGCGCCTCCTGCAGCCTGGCACCCATGTCGTACTGCCGTTGCTCGACCGCGTCGGCCATCGCATTGATCTTGGCGGCCGCGTGATGCGCTTCGATGCTTCCTTTGCCGAAACCACGCCCGTGCAAGGCACCGTCTACTGGCAGGTACTGGAACCTGAGCGCGCCGACGCCGTCATTGAAAGCGCCGACCAGCTCATCCGCAGCGGCGTGCTGCAGGCCCTGCAAACCGAGTCGGACGCCGACCAGCAGCAACGCCGTGAAGTGGCCTGCCGTCTCAAGACCAACCTCAACCAGCAACTGCGCGAGCGTGGCGTGATGGTGACCCGGGTAGAACTGGACGTCGCCGCTTAAGCCAACCGAATCTGGCCAGGTCGCCCAAGAAGCACCGGCTCAGGGGAATCTGAAAGACTCGACCCGCTGCGGCGGGTCTTCTTTTGTCTGAAACTCACCGAGATACTGCACGGCCTTCCGCGCCCCGAGGAATCGCAATGACCGACCGCTCCGCCCTGCAAACCCAGCTCGAACAGGGCATTGCCGCGCTCGGCCTCACGTTGCCGACGGAAGCTGTGCCGCGCCTGCTCGATTATCTCGCGCTGCTGCAACGCTGGAACGCGACGTACAACCTCACGGCAATCCGCGAGCCCATCGAGATGGTGACGCGCCATCTGCTCGATTCGCTGGCGATCCTGCCCTACGTCCAGGGCGACACGCTGGCCGATCTCGGCACCGGTCCCGGCCTGCCCGGCATTCCGCTGGCTATCGCGGCACCAGGCCGGCAGGTGTTGCTGGTCGATTCCAACGGCAAGAAGGTGCGTTTCCTGCGCGAGGCGATTCGCTCCCTGAAACTGGAAGGCGTGCGCGCTGTGCAGTCCCGCGTGGAAGAGGTGGAAGGCCATTTTGATTGCATCACCGCCCGCGCCTTCGCCAGCCTGGCGGACATGCTGGGCTGGGGCGGCCATCTGTTGGCGCCCGGCGGCACCTGGCTGGCGATGAAGGGCAAGACGCCGGACGATGAGTTTGCCGGCGTCCCACCCACCTTCGCCGTGCAGGCGATCCATGCGCTGGCGGTGCCCGGACTAGGCGCGGCGGAGCGGCACCTGGTCGTGCTACGGCACGCAAAGGCCTAAGGACCCTCTGGACGTCACCCTCTCTGTTTCGTCCAGAAGCTGGGGCCGCACGGTATGCGCGCATACCGTGCGGTGACGGGTACGTAGGAAACCGATCAGAGGGTCGCTACATCAGGCTTTGCGAGCCCCTTCCTGCTAATCTACCCGTCCTTTCGCATACGCCCTCGGTACCGGACAAAACATGGCCCGTATCATCGCTGTCGCCAACCAGAAAGGTGGCGTCGGCAAAACCACTACCGCTGTCAATCTCGCTGCAGCGCTCGCTGCGGCGAAGCGCAAAGTGCTGCTGATCGATCTCGATCCGCAGGGCAACGCGACCATGGCATCCGGCGTGGACAAGCACGAAGCCTCGCCCAGCGGCTGCGAAGTGCTGCTGGCCGAAGCACCGATCGATACGGCCATCGTCACCACCGAAGCGCATTACGACCTGCTGCCGGGCAACGGCGATCTCACCGCCGCCGAACTGAAGCTGATGGACGCGCTGGCGCGCGAGAACCGCTTGAAGGAACAGCTCGCGAAAGTCGGCGGCAACTACGACATCATCTTGATCGACTGCCCGCCCACGCTGCATCTGCTCACCGTCAACGCGCTCACCGCGGCGAACAGCCTGCTGATTCCGGTGCAGTGCGAATACTTCGCGCTGGAAGGTCTTTCCAGCCTGCTCGACACGGTGAAAGCCGTGCGCCAGCATCTGAATCCGCAACTGGAAATCGAAGGCTTGCTGCGCACCATGTACGACGTGCGCAACAACCTCGGCAACGAAGTCTCCGCGCAGCTCACCCAGCATTTTGGCGACAAGGTGCTGCGCTCAATCATTCCGCGCAACGTGCGTCTCGCCGAAGCGCCGAGCCATGGCCAGCCGATCCATCTCTACGATCGCAGCTCGCGCGGCGCGATTGCCTACATCGGTCTGGCCGGCGAAATCATCCGCCGCGAGCGTGGCTCGCAGGCAGCGGTGGCGGCGCTGCACGCCATGCATGGCGACTCGCCCGAAGCATCGGTCGAAGCCTCCGCCCATCTGGATCAGGAGTAATACGCAAGCATGTCTGCTGCGAAGAAACGTGGACTGGGACGCGGGCTCGATGCCCTGCTCGGCGGCGGGGATACCGGCGCACCCTCGGTGATCGAGCAGGAAGGCGAGCTACGCACCCTGCCCATCCAATACATCCAGCCCGGCAAGTACCAGCCGCGCCGCCATTGGAACGACGAAGCGCTGGATGAACTGGCCGCATCGATCCGCGCGCAAGGCCTCATCCAGCCCGTGGTGGTGCGCGCACTTGGCAAGAACAGCTACGAGCTGATTGCCGGCGAGCGTCGCTGGCGTGCCGCGCAACGCGCGCAGCTCAGCGACATTCCCGCGCTGGTCAAGGACGTCCCCGAAGTCGCCGTGCCGGCGATGGCGCTGATCGAAAACATCCAGCGCCAAGACCTCACCCCGCTGGAAGAAGCCGACGCCATCAAGCGCCTGATCGACGATTTCGATCTCACGCATCAACAGGCTGCCGATGCGGTAGGCCGTTCGCGCGCGGCGGTTTCCAACATGCTGCGCCTGATCGACCTGCCTGCGTCAATCAAGCGCCTGCTGGACGATGGCAAGCTGGAAATGGGCCATGCGCGCTGCCTGCTCACGCTGCCCGAATACCAGGCCGAATCGCTGGCGCTGGAAGCGGCGCGCAACAACTGGAGCGTGCGCGAGCTGGAAGACGCCGCCCGCAAGGCGCAGACCGCGCCCAAGGGCAAGGCCAAGAGCGCACCGGCACGCGATCCGAACGTCGACGCGCTGGAACGCGAGCTGGCCGAGCGCTTCGCCACCAAGGTGGAAGTGGCGCATGGCCGCGGCGGACGCGGCAAGCTGGTGATCCACTACCACAGCAACGACGAGCTGGACGGGATTCTGGGCAAGTTACGCTGACGACACGCACCCTTTCCAAGTGAGTCTGTGAAAGAACGAAATCTTGTGTCGTCATTCCAGCGAAAGCTGGAATCCAGGGCCTCCATTCCAAAGCAAAGGCACTGGACCCCAGCTTTCGCTGGGGTGACGAGTTCGAGATTTTTCATAGCCTCAAAGGGGAGAGGGGCTTAAACAAAATTCGCATCACAAGGCTAACCTTCCATGCCGCAACTCTCCGTCGTCGTGCCCGTCTTCAACGAACGCGACAACATTCCCTCGCTGCTCGCCGAAATCGCCAGCGCCCTGCGTGGCAAGGTGGATTTCGAGGTCGTCTACGTCGACGATGATTCCAGCGACGACAGCCGTGCGGTATTGCAGGCGCAGAAGGCCAGCTATCCGGAACTGCGCGTGCTGCACCACGTGACGCGCAGCGGACAGAGCACGGCGGTGTGGAACGGCGTGCATGCCGCGCGTTCGCCGTGGGTGGCGACGCTCGATGGCGATGGCCAGAACGATCCGGCCGATATTCCCAAGCTGCTGGCCGCGCGCGACGCGGCGCAGGCAGAGGTGAAGCTGTTCGCCGGCTGGCGCACCACACGCCGCGACAGCTTCAACAAGCGCATCTCCTCCAAGATCGCCAACGCGGTGCGCTCGCGCATGCTGCGCGATGCCACGCCGGATACGGGCTGCGGCCTCAAGCTGTTTGAGCGCGAAGTGTTCCTGCGCCTGCCGTACTTCGATCACATGCACCGGTACCTGCCGGCGCTGGTCAAGCGCGCTGGCTTCCAAAGCCAGAGCGTGCCGGTGGGTCATCGTCCGCGCACGGCTGGCAAATCCAAATACGGCATGCTTGATCGCCTGTGGGTGGGCATTGCCGATTTGCGCGGCGTTGCATGGCTCATGCGCCGAGCCAAGGTCACGCGCATCGAAGAGCTTTAGAACCCGATCACATCGTTTGAATGACCGGGGCGTATGCTTGGCGGACGTAGTACCCGCCAGGAGGCCGTCTGTGAGCATCGCTGTCAAACGTGTCTACGAACCTGTCGCCAAATCGGATGGTTATCGCGTGCTGGTGGATCGCATCTGGCCGCGCGGCTTGAAGAGGGAAGATGCAGCGCTGGACATCTGGGCGAAAGAGCTGGCCCCCAGCACGGCGCTGCGAAAATGGTTCGGCCACGATCCCGCATGCTGGGAAGCCTTCCGCCATCGCTATGCCAGCGAACTCGATAAGCACAAATCGTTCTGGCAACCGCTGATAACGCGCGCCGAGCGCCATCGCGTCACATTGCTGTTCGGGGCGAAGGATGAAGAACACAACCAGGCGGTTGCCCTGAAGATGTACCTGGACAACTGGATGAAGGCCAACGGCTTGGGTTGAGGCTGGTGTAGGTCGGGTTACCCCGGACTTGATCCGGGGTAACCCGAGCTACACCGCTCATCGCGAACGTGGTTGCCAGGCTTCCAACGACGTCCGCATCTTTTCGCGCCCCGACTCGATCAAGTTCCGCGCGCGATGAAAGGCGTACACGCTCGACACATTGCGCGGCAGCTGGACCAGCAAATCTGGCTGATACGCCGCCAGGCGCAAACGCGAAAGATTGGCTTGCATCAAATCCATCGATTGGCCCAATAGCTCCAGTGCGCCAAGTTCATGCGCCTTGCCGGGCTCGATCGCTTTTACCTCGCTGCTCGGCAGGAGTTTTTCCAACAGACGAGTGAGCCCGCTCCTGCTCTTGGTTTCATGCGCGGACATCTCGATCGGCAGATTCGCCTCGGCCGGCCCATCGATGCTGACGGCAATCACATAGTCCGCGTGTTCGCGAATCAACGGCGTGACCGGTACCGGATTGAGTAAGCCGCCATCGACCAGCAAGCGTCCATCGATCAGATGGGGGCGGAACAACGTGGGGATAGCGATGGAAGCGCGTACGGCGTCGAACAGCGAACCGCGCGTGAGCCAGACTTCGCGCTCACGCTCGATATCCGTGGCGACGGCGGTAAAGGCGATCGGCAGTTCTTCAATTTGCACATCGCCGATCAACTCCAGCATGGAGTTGATGATCTTTTCACCCTTGATCAATCCGCCACCGGCAAACGAAAACGACCAGTCCACCAGCTTCAAGATGTCGAACTTATCGAGCGAGCACACCCAGTCGCGGTAAATATCCAGCTTGCCCGCCGCATGAATGCCGCCGATCAGCGCACCCATCGAGCACCCGGCGATGGCGACGATGTCGAAGCCCTGTTTTTCGAGTTCCTCGATGGCGCCGATATGCGCCAGCCCTTTGGCGCCGCCAGCACCCAGCGCCAGCGCGACGGTGGGTTTGCGCGGCGATTCATCCTTGCCAACCTGCAATTGAATCTCGGTGGATGGCATGAGTCGTGGCGACGATAAAACGGCTTATTGATAACCGGTCAGTGCGAGCTGCAGCATGATCTTCATTTCCTCGCGCAGCGGCAATGGTGCGACGATCTCCGCATCCGGCCCGTATTTCAACACGTCCATCAGCAATTCACGCGAATTGGAATACGGCAGTTGCAACTCGTAGCGTCCATCCGGCAGCCACGTGCCTTTCTGTTGCGAATGCCAATGCTCATCCGCCACCCAGCGCGCGGCATGCGCGGAAAAACGGATGGTGGCCCACGCTTTCGGCTTGCCGGCAAAGATGCCGTAGCTGGAGGCGAGCAGATCGTTGAGTTCGTTTTCGGCGACGTCATTGGCCGCCGCTTCCAGCGCATGCGGTTCGGCAATGCGATCCACCGCGAAGCTGCGCAGCGCTTCGCGGTCATGATCCCAGGCATCCAGATACCAGTTGTCGCGGTAGTGCGTCAGCCGTTGCGGCGACACCGTACGTTTGCTTTCGTTATTGGTGGTACGCGCGCGATAGACGAAGCGCAGCTGCTTGCGATCCAGCACCGCGCCCGCGGTAATGCGGAACACCTGCTGGTCCAGCTTGCGCTCGCCCCAGGGAATCACACGGATGCGTTCCACCGGCAAGGCTTTGCCGCTGGCGCGATCGGAAAGCAGGTGTTCGATGCGCGCCTTGAACGGCGCCAGCGCGCCGGCCAGCACACCGGGGCCGCTGCGTCCGATCAATTCGTTCAGTGCGAGCAGGGCCGCCAGTTCATCCGAGGTGAGCCATAAGCCGGGCAGTTCGAAACGCTGCCCTTCGGTGGCTTCATAGCGGAACGCAGCGTGTTCGCCACCCGCGCTTTCGATCGGCGCGCCCAGCGCATCGCGCAGGAAGGCGATATCGCGGTAAAGCGTGGCGCGTGAACAATCCAGCTCGTCCATCAGCCGGGGCAGCGGCACCGGATAGTGGGCCGATTTCAACAGACGGTGCAGGGTGAGAATGCGCTCGTAGCGATCCATGTCGGCGTTCAGCAGGGGGAGGTTTTGTGTAGCATGGAGATGCTGCGTGACGCCCGCAAGCGTGCGCGGCATTTCCTACATGGGACTTTCCCCGGTCCACATGGTTACGCCCCCCAATCCAATGCACTCGGTCGACGGCGACCCGGCAACCCTGCCCGTGGGGCTGGCGCCTATGCTTCTGGAAGTCCTGGCCCTTTGCGGCTATGGGCTGTGGATGCTGCTCGGCCTGGCGCTGGCCCTTGGCCTCTACAGTCCCGGGCGGGGCGATGCGCTGGTGCCGCTGGCGCTGGGTTGCGTCTTCGTCAGCGCCGGCCTGATCGCTGCGTGCCTGCGTCTGCGCACGTTAGGAGCCTGTCGGACTTTGGTTGGCCGGGCTGCAAATCCGCCTGACGCGGTCTCACATGCCGCCGAAGCTTGCCCTGGGCAACCAGCACAGGGCGGCGATCCGTCGACATGTGATCCCCGCGCAGCCGAATTTTCACCTCGACCACCAAAGCCAGACAGCCTCCTATCGGAGTGGCATGGCTGGCAGATCGGGCGCACCCAGCGGCCCACCCGCGAAGCGGTGCTGGCCCTGGCGACCTACCTGCCCATGCTGGGCCTGGCCGGTCTGGTGCGCGGCACCGATGATTTCTGGGCCACGCGCATCATCAGCCTGGTGCTGGCGATGGGCAGCCTGGCCTGCCTGATCACTAGCGCTTATGGCTATCGCACCCGCCGACTGGCCGACCAGGCCGGCGTGGCCGTGCAATTGCCGATCAGCCGCGTGTTGTCAGCGTGTTACGGCGGCGGCCTGTGGCTTTGGGTCTGCCTGGTCTTTCAGGCGGACCTGCCGCACACCTCGGAAGAATCGCTTCCCTGGGCGATCGGCTTGCTGCTGCTGGCCATGTTGCTGGGGCTGGTCGATGGCGTGGGCTGGCACTCCCTGCGCGGCTCCAGCCTTGGCGAGCGGCGGCAGCGTTCCCAACAAGGGCTGCAGGCCCGCCGCTTCCTGGCCGCCGTGTTGATCTGCGCCATACCGTGCCTCAGCCTGCTGTTGGTCCCGGTATTGCCGGCCGGCCGGTGGCTGACACCCATTGCGGCGGCGGCCTACATCGTGGGCAAAAGCCTGGAGCTATGGCTCTACGACTTCGCCCTGACACGCTTTGCCGATGCCCGCCTAGCGGGCGCATCGCCGGGGTTGTCACGAGCGGGCCACTAAGATCGCTCTAAATATTCACAAAGCATTCAAGCCGCGCCGCTAAAGTGGCCTGTCCCCAACAGCTTTTTAACATTGGACGATCCAGCGATGAAAACCCTGCTGATGACCGGCCTTGCGCTCGCCGCCCTGGCCACTTTCACCGCCCAGGCCCAGGACACGTCCTCCGGCACCCAGACAAGCACCGGCACCTGGACCGGCTCGGGTGAACTGGGCTTCGCTTCCACCACCGGCAATTCCCGTTCACAGAATGTGAACGCAAAACTGAATCTTGCTCAAGAAACCGATCAGTGGAAGAACAGCTTCTTCGCCGACTGGCTGCGCTCCAAGGGTCAGGTCACCGTGATCAACGCGCAGGGCAACTCGGTCAAGCAATTCGACACCACTGCCGACCGCTATGACCTCGGCGCCTCGGCCGGTTACAAGCTCGACCCGCGCAGCTACATCGTCGCCGCCGGCCGCTACGACCACGACGATTTCGCCGCTTACCGCTGGCAAGGCACGGTCTCGCTCGGCTACGGCTACATGGCGTTGAAGACCGATCGCACCCAGCTGTCCTTCGAAATCGGCCCCGGTTACACGGAATACCAGCCGGCCACCGGCACGCAGACCATCAACGGTGTGACCGTGCCGCTCAAGGAACCGCGCCAGAGCCAGGTCGTGGCGCGCGGCTTGGTGAACTACAAATACCGCCTCACCGAAAACACGGCGTTCGACGATACCTTCCTGATGGAAGCGGGCAGCAAGAACACCTACCTGCAGAACGATGCAGGCCTTGCCGTCAGCATGACCAAGAAGCTTTCGATCAAGGTCGGCTTCCAGGTACGCCACAACAGCGACGTGCTCCCGGGCATTCGCCGCACCGATACGCTGACGACGACCAATATCGTCTACAACCTCTGATCGCGCGCGGCGATCTCGCCGTACCTGTCGCCCCTCCGTGCGCAAGCACGGAGGGGTTTTTGTTTTGTACTTGTTCTTCGCGTTGATGACATCGATTCCTCGCATCCTTGTCAGCGTGGGAAGACCCGCACTCAGGCCGATGCCTGCTACAGCACCGGTGCCAACTACGTGACCAAGTACAACTTGGTACAAGGAGGCGATAGTCCGACGCAATACAAAAACGGTATTTACCCGTATTGGCGGGTACGCAACTCCAGTTCACTGGATTGGAGCTACGGCGATTTCGGCGCAACGTGGACCGTGCGCTACTACTCCGGCCTTAAGGAAACGTGTGCTGGCTACATCCTGGGAACAATGTTGTGCAACCTGCCCGATTACGTCGCGCCCGGCGCAGGCAGCACCCCCATGCGCAAGGTAGGCAGCATTGCCTTCAATGACCTTCAAGTGCGCTGGACTGCGCCGTGGAAAGGCACCCTTGCGCTAGTCTTACTGTGTCATAAATTCACGAGGTGTTCTGAACGGGTGCTCGTCCGCAACATGGACAGCGCGGCAAGCTAGCTGCGAGCGCGAGGCTGAGAACGTAGCGTAGTGATGGTATCGAGTCGGGCACGTGTCGCTGG
>NZ_DATEJY010000272.1:0-16165 GCF_035277725.1 Dyella sp.
GAATGCAGATCGATAGCTGCGTAAAGTGACATAGCTGCCTCCTGTCGCGAACGACGTTGAGCTGAAGGAGCTTCTAACGTACCGCCAGCGCAGGAGGCGGCGACATGAGTATTCAGGGTGCGAACCCCAACATCGCCATGCTTGCATGGATCGGAATGTTGGGGTTCGCACCCCAACCTACGTCAGCCGGCTTTGTCACCGGACTTGTGCGCAATCCACGCACCCACCAGCGCCGAGAAATACGGAATCGACTGCGCGGCCAGGATGAACATCCACAACTGGCCTTCGGTGAAGTGCGCAGCGGTGCTCTTGGCCATGCCGATGACGCACAGCATGAGCGCAATGAACATCAGCATTTCTTCGCGCACCGGCGTAAAGGCGGCGAAGTTGCTGCCACCCAGGCGGCGGCTCTTGGCGGTGACCACGAACGAGGTTTTCTCGCGCGTGAGGCCATGCAGAATGCCGCGCGCGATGGCATGGCTCAGGCTCATGCTGGCCAGCGAGGCCATGATGGTGTCGTACCAGCCGCAGGGTACGCGCGCGCGGTACAGCACCACACCGAAGATGGCCTTGGCGAAGAAGAAGCCGATGATCGGCACCAGGAACAGCTGCATCGGCAGGCTGAAAACCTGCGGCAGGCCGACCATGCCGGCGGTCCAGAAGATCGCCATCATGGTGAAGATCAGGTGCAGGGCGTCAGCGAACCAGCTGAACCAGCCGGTGAGAAAGTGGAAGCGCTGGCCGCCGCTGAGCGGACCTTTCTTGGTCATCCACTGCCAGCGGCCCTTCAGGATCTGCATGGCACCGAAGGCCCAGCGGTAGCGCTGGCTCTTGTATGCCTTGAAGTCGGCAGGGGTGAGGCCCTTGCCCATCAGCTCATCGACATAGACCAGCTCGTAGCCGGCATGCATCAGGCGCAAGCCAAGCTCGGCGTCTTCGCAGATGGTCCATTCCGACCAGCCGCCGGTGCCTTCCAGCGCCGAGCGGCGCACCATGGTCATGGTGCCGTGCTGGATGATGGCGTTGCGCTCGTTGCGGTGATGCATGCCGATGCGGAAGAAGCCGTCGTATTCCCACGCGGTCATGCGGCGGAAACGGTTGTGCTCGAAGTCGCGGTGCGCCTGCGGGCACTGCACCACGGCGACCTTCGGGTCGTGGAAGTAACCGGTGAGTGTGCTCAGCCAATCCTCGCGCACCACGTAGTCGGCATCGATCACCGCCACCACGTCGGCCTTGGCATTGGTTTCCTTCAGGCCGAAATTCAGGGCGCCGGCCTTGAAGCCCGGCCACGGTTCCAGATGGAAGAAGCGGAACTTGGAGCCCAGTTTCTCGCAATATTCCTGCACCGGCTGCCACACCGCCGGGTCCTTGGTGTTGTTGTCGATCACCAGCACTTCGTAGTTTTCATACTTGAGCGCGGCGAGCGAATCGAGCGTGATGATCACCATCTCCGGCGGCTCGTTGTAGCAGGCCAGGTGGATGGAAACGAACGGCTGCTTCTCGATCGGATCGGCCGGCAGCAGGGCGGCATGGCGCACCCATTGACGCCGCCACAACACTTCCGTGAACTCGAAGCCGTTGATCAGCAGGATCGCCAGGATCGCCACCTGCGCGGGGAACAGCAGCACCAACATGCTCCAGTCCACCCAGCTCAGGTAGAAGTTGAACGGGAGCGTCACCGACCACACGATCAGGCCGCAGGCCAGCTGAATCAACACGTCGAAGAACAACCGGCCCACCAGCTTGAAGCGGCGGTAGCCGATGCCGAACCAGATCATCGGCGCCAGCGCCAGCAGGCTGGCGGCCAAGGCTTTCCATGGCCAGCCGGTGTCTTCGATCACCGGGCCGGTGAACGGGAATTTCAGCTGGCGATCGGCGTTGAACACGCCCCAGTAGGCGCCGGTGCGGCCTTCGCCCAGGTTTTCCTTCCAGGGTTGGTCGAAAGCTTCGAAGAGGTAGTAGTCGACGTTGTTGTGCTTGGCCCAGATCAGCCATTCGCGGTCGAAGATGGCTTCGTTGGAGATGGAGGGATAAGCGCGCTCGCGGTGGTCACCGTTGGAGGGCCAGCCGATCTCGCCGACCACCACGTGCTTGTTGGGGAAACGCTGCTTGATGGCGCTGTAAGCACCTTCGGCTGCTTGCACGGCGACCGAATAGCGCACGTCGCTCGACACCGGCACGCCGTTCCAGAACGGGAACAGGTGGATGGTGATGTAGTCCACGTGATCGGCCAGTTCCGGATACTTCAGCCAGATGTAGTCCGGTTCGGCGATCGACACCGGCTGGCGGATATGCGCACGGGCCCGGTCGAGATACGTGATCATCTTGTCGACGGGCACGTTGTTGCGGAACAGCACCTCGTTGCCGATGGTCACGCGCTCGATGGTGTCCGGATAGCGGCGCGCCAGGGCAATCAGCGATTCCAGCTCTTTCTCGTTGTTATCCAGGCGGGTGTCGATCTCCGCGCCGGCCATCACCTTCAGCCCCTCTTTTTGAGCCAGGCGGAATACCTGCGGATTGATCTGGGTGGAATAGACGCGGATGCGGCCGGTGTACTGATGCAGCAGCTTCAGGTCACTGGCGATCTCGTCGTCGCTGGGATAGCTCTGGTTGAACGGATTCTGGTAGCGCTGGAACAGCGAGACCGAAAAGCCGTTGATCTGCCCATGCCAATCCTCCGGACCGTGCGGGAGATTGCCCCACCACCATAGACCGAAGTTCAACGCGGCAACCACGAGCGCCAGCAGGATGGCTGCGATGATCGAAAAGGGGCCGGCTTTGGTTGGATTGGGTGTGGCGCTCAAGAAAGTCCCCGCAGTTCACCTCTTCGGAGGCGCGTGAATCCTGTGGAGCTTAACCAATTCACGGTAGGTGGCTCAATAAATTGCGGGTGAGGTGGTCAGGCCAAGGTCAGGGCAGAGGAGCCGGCGAGTCGTATGAGGCCCTGCGCCCTTGTCGGCAAGTACACGTCGGTGGCCTGATCGGCCGAGGCGCCCGCATGGACCATAGCCTCGGTATACGGCGCTTGGAGCGGGAGTCGGGCCTGCTTGTGTTGCGGGGCGGATGCGTGTCTCGCGATCCGCCCCCTTGCTGCACGGTCGACCGTTTGATGCTCTTTTCTTAACGCAACCGTTTGATGCTCTTTTCTTAACGCATGCGAATGGTTTCACCGGCGTTTGGACGTCCGTTTCTGCGAAGCACGGCGAACGTCTTTTGCGCGTGTACATCGCGCAAACGGAAATGCATGCGCGGCGATGATTACTTCAGCAGGGAACGCAACATCCACGCCGTCTTCTCATGTGCCTTCAAGCGGCCGGTCGCCATGTCCATGGTGCCTTCATCACCGGCCTGGTCGGCGGCCTCGATCACCTCGCGCGTTGTCACGGCGGCTGTTTCGTGCCCGGCGACCAATTGCTCCACCATTTCTTTCCAATCCGGCACGCCGGACTCTTCCTTGATGGTGGTGAGCTTGCCGAACTGGCTGTAGGAGCCGGGCGCGAACACGTCCAGCACGCGAATGCGCTCGGCCACTTCGTCCGCGGCCAGCCACAGTTCGTTGTACTGGGTTTCGAACATGGTGTGCAGACTGTTGAAATGCGGGCCGGTCACGTTCCAGTGGAAGCTGTGGGTTTTCAGATAAAGCGAATAGGTATCGGCCAGCAGCTTGGAAAGTTGCGTGGCGATGGTTTCGCGATCCTGCTTGGCGATGCCAATGCTGGTGTCCATGGTGCGCTCCTTACCGATTGAATCTGCGTTCGAGCTTAGCCAGGCGCGCAGCACGCTGGAAATGAATTGTGCAGATGCCAGTGATAGATACGGGCTATCATGTACGGCTCCATGAGCGATACGACACCCGATACTCCCTCCGCTTCCCCGGACAGCCGGCTACGCGCGCTACGCAAGTCGCTGGACAACGTTTCCAGCCGCGACTTCGGCCGATTGCTGGGCCGCTGGCGTGGCCTGTCGCGTCGTCCGGATGCGAAGAAGCTGGAGGCACTGGCTGCCGACATCGCCGCCTCGGCCGAGCGGCGGCAGCGGCGCGCGCAAAGCAAGCCGGAAATCCGCCTGGACGAGGCATTGCCGATCACCGCGCGTGCCGACGAGATCGTCAAGCTGATTGGCGAGCATCAAGTGGTGGTGATCGCGGGCGAAACCGGTTCGGGCAAAACCACGCAACTGCCGAAGCTGTGCCTGGCGGCAGGTCGTGGCGAAGCCGGCATGATCGGCTGCACCCAGCCGCGCCGCCTGGCCGCGCGCTCGGTCGCGCGCCGCGTGGCGGAAGAACTTGGTACGCAGGTGGGCGACAAGGTCGGTTTCCAGGTGCGCTTTACCGACCAGGTCTCCGAGCAGAGCCTGATCAAGTTCATGACCGACGGCATCCTGTTGGCGGAAACGCAGAACGATCCTTGGCTCTCTTCTTACGACACGCTCATCATTGACGAGGCGCACGAACGCAGCCTCAATATCGATTTCCTGCTCGGCTATCTGAAACGGCTGGCCATCCGGCGGCCGGAGCTGAAGATCATCGTCACTTCCGCCACCATCGACACGGCGCGCTTCGCCGAACACTTCGGTAATGCGCCGGTTATTTCGGTGGAAGGGCGCACCTATCCGGTGGAAGTGCGCTGGCGTTCCGTTGATGACGTGGCCGCGCGCCGCAACCAGCGCAACAGCGAATGGCAGCAGGGCAGTGCCGAACATGTCGCCGCCGTGCTGGATGAAATCACCCACGACGATCCGCGTAACGACGTACTGGTGTTCATGCCTGGCGAGCGCGAAATCCGCGATGCGCATTTGCTGCTGTCACGCCGGCAATATCGCGAAACGGAAATTCTGCCGTTGTATGCGCGCCTGTCCGCCACCGATCAGGACCGCGTGTTCAAGCCCGGACCGAAACGCCGCGTGGTGCTGGCCACCAACGTGGCAGAAACCTCGCTCACCGTGCCACGCATCCGCTACGTGATCGATACCGGCACGGCACGCGTGAAGCGCTACAGCCAGCGCAGCCAGCTTGAGCGCTTGCACGTGGAGCCGGTGTCGCAGGCGGCGGCCGATCAGCGCAAAGGACGCTGCGGACGCGTCGGTCCCGGGATCTGCTATCGCTTGTATGACGAAGCGGATTACGCCTCGCGCGCGGCGTATACCGATCCGGAACTGCTGCGCTCCTCGCTCGCCAATGTGATCCTGCGCATGCTGTCGTTGCAATTGGGCGAGGTGGACGAATTTCCGTTCCTTGAAGCGCCCGATCCGCGCGTGGTGGCGGACGGTTATCGCCGTCTTGCCGAAATCAGCGCAATCGACGAAAAGCGCCAGCTTACGGATATTGGCCGCACGTTGGCCCGTTTGCCGATCGACGTGCAACTGGCGCGCATGCTGGTCGAGGCGCACAAGCTTGGCAGCCTGCGCGAGCTGCTGGTGGTGGTGGCTTTCCTCAGCATCCAGGATCCGCGCGAGCGTCCCGCCGATGCGCGCCAGCAGGCGGATGCGGCGCACGCGGCGTTTGCCGATCCCAAGTCGGATTTTGTTGGCGTATTGAATCTTTGGCGCGAGTACGACAAGGCGCATGAGGAGCTGACGCAATCGAAATTGCGCGATTGGTGTTCACGGCATTTCTTGAGCTTCCTGCGCATGCGCGAGTGGCGCGAGCTGCATCGGCAGTTGTTGCTAGCGTTGGACGATGCGGGACTCGGGACTCGGGACTCGGGACTCGAGTCAAAAGCAAAGACGCGGGCCACTGCGCGCGCCAAAGGAACAGCCAAGTCATCCTTGGGTTCACGGGATACCGCTTTGCCGAGTCCCGATTCCCGATTCCCGAGTCCCGACGATCACTACGAAGCGATCCATCGCAGTATGCTGGCGGGCCTGCCCACCCAAGCCGGCCACAAGGACGAAAAAGGCATCTACCGCAGTACCCGCGAACGCCGCTTCCAGGTCTTCCCCGGTTCCGCGCTCGCCAAGACGCCACCCAACTGGCTGTTCGCTGCGCAGATCCTCGATATCGGTGGCCGCGTGTGGGGCATGATGTGCGCCCGCGTGGAGCCGCCATGGATCGAACAGCAGGCCGCGCATCTGTTGCGCAGCACCTGCCGCGATGCACACTGGTCGCGCAAGCGCGGCACCGTGGTGGCCTACGAGCAAGTCAGCCTGTTTGGGCTGGTGCTGGTCGAACGCCGTCCCGTGACATTTCAGAAACAGGACCCCGCACTCGCCCACGAGATATTCCTGCGCGAAGCACTTGCCCGCTGCGATATCGAATCACGTGCCGATTTCGTGCGCGCCAATCAGCGCGTGTTGGAAGATGCACGCGGCATCGAAGCGCGCCAGCGTCGCGAAGGCCTGATTCGCCATGAAAACGAACTGGTGGATTTTTTCCGCGGCAAGCTGCCGGAAGACATCGCCAGCTCGCGCGCGCTGGATGCGTGGTATCGCAATGCGCGCCCCGCCGAACAAGCGGCCTTGCGCTGGTCGATCGACGACGTGATGGTCGGTGGTGCCGGACTTGATCCGAAAGCCTTTCCGGCTTCGCTCGATATCCCGCCGCAACGGTACCGTTTGGAATATCGCTTCGTACCGGGCGATGAGGCCGATGGCGTCACGCTGCATCTGCCGCTGGCGATGCTCAACGCCTTGCCGGCCGCGCGCTGCGAATGGCTGGTGCCTGGCTTGCTGGGCGACAAAGTGGCTGAGCTGATCCGCGGCTTGCCCAAAGCGCTGCGCCGCAATTTCGTGCCTGCGCCGGATTTCGCGCGCGCATTCGTCGAGGCGGAAGCGCCGCGCGATGAATCGATCGCCAAGGTGCTGGCGGCGTTCCTGCGCCGTACGACCGGCGTGGAGATTGAAGCCAGCGATTTCGCGCCGGTTGAACTTGCGCTGCATTTCGCCATGCGCTTCCGCCTGCATGATGAGCAAGGCCGCACGCTGGCCGCCGGCCGTGACCTCAGTCAACTGCGCCAGCAATGGGAGGGAGAGGCGCGGGAGGCGTTTTCGCGCAAGACCGACATCGAACTCACGCGTGAGGACGTCACCCGTTGGGATTTCGAGGAGATTCCCGAGCAGGTGCGCTCCGAAGGCGGCTTGCTCGCCTTTCCTGCGCTGGTCGATCTTGGCGAGGCGGTCGCCTTGCGCGTCTTCGAACGGCGTGACGAAGCGCGGGCCGCCCACCTCAAGGGTGTGGAGCGTTTGCTGCGCCATGCGCTCGCCAGCGACGTCAAGCAGGCGCGGCGTCGCCTGCCGATTTCCAATCCGGTTTCGCTCAAATACACGCCGCTCGGTAATGTGGATGGCTTGCGCGAAGACTTGGTCGAAGGCGGTTTCAACGATGTGCTCGCCGCGCACGATCTCAACGTGCGCAGTGCCGCCGCGTTCGAAAGACTGCACACGCATGTCGCACGTGAGTTATTTGCGGCAGCCGTGGGGCGCCTGAAGCTGGCCGAGCCGATCATCGAAGCGCAGGCCGATATGAAGCCCTGGCTGCAGCCGCCGTTGATCGGTTTTGCCCGCGCCAGTTATGACGACTTGCGTGAACAGCTCGACGTGTTGCTTGCGCCAGGTTTTCTACGCGAGTTATCGACGGCGCGGCTCGCTCATTTTCCCCGCTACTTGAAAGCCATGCGCCTGCGCGCCGAACGCCTGCGCCAGGACCCGGCCAAGGATCAGCAACGCATGCTGCAGGTGTTGCCGTATTGGCGCGAATACCTCAAGCATCGCGCTGCCGGCGATGAAGGCCTGGACGAGCTGCGCTGGCTGATCGAGGAATGGCGGGTATCGTTGTTCGCGCAAGAGCTGAAGACGGCCGAGCCGGTATCGGTGAAGCGTCTCACCAAAGCGCTCGAAATCCTGCGCCCGTAGGTTGGGTGCGAACCCCAACATCGCCATCCCGATCGCATGGCAGACGTTGGGGTTCGCACCCCAACCTACATGGGCTTTGGACATAGCTATCGACGTGTCCGAGCCCTTGGTGTTGGGTTACGCTGCGCTAACCCAACCTACAGAGGCATTGCCGTAGATCATGGTTCACGCCACTTCAACCGCGGGCCATTTGGCGGCGTGGCAGTCACGGGCGGGTACGCTGCCGCCGTTGTTGGCCGATGCGCTGGCCGTGTGCGCGCAAAACGGCGTGAACGAGCACGAATGCGGCGACGTGCTGGACCTCCTGGCCATGCTCGGTTGCGATGCGCATACCCAGGCGGCCGCATTGTGGTTCGAGATCGGGCGCGCGCACTCGCTGGTATGGGAACGCCAAGCGGCTGGATTGCCGGAAGAGTTGCAGCGCCTGGTCGCCGGCCAGATGGCGGCGGAGCGTGTATGGGCCTTGCATGCGCAGCGTCCGCCGCAGGGTGGTTCCGAAGGTCTGCGCCGTTTGCTGCTGGCGATCATCCGCGATGTGCGCGTGGTGTTCATTCTGCTGTCGCGGCAACTGGCCCGCATGCGCGCGGCCGCCAATCTGGCGGAAGACGAACGGCAGGAACTGGCGCGGCTGACACGCGACATCCACGCGCCGCTCGCCAACCGTCTTGGTATCTGGCAACTGAAGTGGGAGCTGGAAGATCTGGCGTTCCGTTATTTGCAGCCGGATACGTACAAGCGAATCGCCAAGCTGTTGGACGAGCGCCGCAGCGATCGCGAGCATTTCATCCGCGATGCGTTGAGCGAGCTGGGCGAAGCACTGCGCAATGCCGGCATCAAGGCGGATCTTGCCGGGCGTCCCAAACACATCTACTCGATCTGGAAGAAGATGCAGCGCAAGGCGCTGGAGTTCTCTGATCTGTATGACATCCGCGCCGTGCGCGTGCTGGTGGACAGCGTCGCGGATTGTTATGGCGCACTCGGCATCGTGCATGCCTTGTGGCCGCATTTGCCCGGCGAATTCGATGACTACGTCGCGCGTCCGAAGAGCAACGGTTATCGCTCGCTGCATACGGCGGTGATCGGCCCGCACGGCAAGACATTGGAAGTGCAGATCCGCACGCACGACATGCACCGCGCCAACGAATTGGGCGTGGCCGCGCATTGGCGCTACAAGGAGGGCGGCAGCGGCGATGCGGATTTCGAGGCGAAGATCGCCTGGATGCGCAAGCTGCTGGAGCCGCGCAACGACGATGGCGAACTGGCGGCCGAGCTGCAAACCGAGCTGCTGGAAGATCGTGTCTACGTGCTGACGCCCAAAGGCGAAGTGGTGGATATGCCGCACGGCGCGACGGTGCTCGACTTCGCGTATCACGTGCACACCGAAGTGGGCCATCGCTGTCGCGGCGCCAAGGTCAACGGACGCATCGTGCCGCTGACCTATCAGCCGCACAGCGGCGATCGCGTGGAGATTCTCACCACCAAGATCGGCGAGCCGCGGCGCGATTGGCTCTCGGCGCATCACGGCTACCTGCATACCAGCCGCGCGCGCGACAAGGTGCGCGCGTGGTTCCGGCGCAGCGCGCACGAGGCCAATCTCGCTGCAGGCCGCGCGTTGCTGGAGCGCGAATTGAAACGCCTGGCGTTGCCGGATGTCGACCTCGCCAAGCTGCCGACGCTGTTCCATCTGCAGACCCAGGACGAATTGCTGGTCGCGCTGGCACTGGGCGAAATCAGCACCGGCCAGGTGGCGCGCGTGCTGCAGGAATCACAACAGCCCGCCGATCCGATTCCCGCCACGCCGCCGCCCGCGGTGCGCCACACCGTGTTCGATCACAGCGCCATCACCATCGAAGGTGTGGGGAATCTACTCACCGTGCTGGCCAAGTGTTGCCAGCCATTGCCGGGTGATCCGGTGCTTGGCTTCATCACCCGGACCAAGGGCGTATCGGTGCATCGCGCGAACTGCGCCAGCCTGGCACGGCTGGCACGGCGCGATCCGGACCGGGTGATCGAGGTGAGTTGGGGCCAGGCCAACGCACAGGCCTATGAAGTCACCATCCAGCTCAACGGCTACGACCGTAAAGGCCTGCAGAAGGATGTGGTAGGCGTGATCAGCAACGCCAACATCAACATCCTCGCCTCCAATAGCCGCCTGTTTTCCCGCACCGGCGAAGTGGAAATGCGCTACACCCTGCGCGTGCGGGATTTCGAGCAGCTGTCCACCTTGCTGGATCGGCTGGCGGCGCTGCCCAACGTGGTGGAAGCGCGCAGAGTCGGGGCTGGGTAGGTTGGGGTGCGAACCCCAACATTGCGAAGCATGAAGAAGGCCATGTTGGGGTTCGCACCCCAACCTACACACTCATGGCGGGGAGGGAAGAGCTGAACGCAACTTTTCACGCCCAGCGCCTGTCATCCACCCAATGCTAAGCTGAACGCCTTGACCTGCTAGTTCACGAACCATGAGCCGAAACCGCGACCTGAACGACCCGGGCAACAACGGCAATGGCCGTACCGAACCGAAGCTGGGCAACCTGGATCAGCTGGATCGGCCGCATGTCCCTGCACCCGATGACGGTCTGCCGCCGATCAAGGTGGAGCCCGCGTATCGCCGTGGCTCGGGGGTCAAAAGTCCGTATAAAAGGCCCAACTGGTTTCTGATCGTATTGATCGTCGTACTGCTCGCGGCGGTCGGTGGCCTGTGGTTCAACGAGAGCCGCTTGCGCAATCTGGTGCCGCGTACCGATTTCGATGACGTCTTGCATCGCGGACAAGTCGCCCTGCAGCAAGGGCACCTGGATGGCAGCGACGGCACCAGCGCGCGCGAACTGTTTGAAGCGGCGCGTGCACTCGAACCGGACAACGATGCTGCGCGCCAAGGTCTCAACGACGTCGGCCGCGCCGAAATCGCGCGCGCCGACGCCGCACTGCAGGCAGGCAAGATCGATGACGCCTCGCAAGCGTTGACCAATGCACGCGAACTGCTTGGCGGTGGCAGCGATGTGGATCGCCTCACGCAAGCTATCGCCAAGGCACAGGTGTCATCCGGCAATACCTATACCCTGGTCGCACAGGCGCAACAAGCACTCAGCGACAACAAGCTCGATGGTCCGGACGGTGCTGCCGCGCTTTATCAACGCGTGCTGGCCGCTGAGCCGGATAACGCAGTCGCGCGGCACGGCATGGACCAGGTTGGCGATGCGATGGCGGCGCAAATTCAAAAGGCGTTGAGTGCGAACGACGTTGCCACCGCTTCCGCCGGCATCGATCGTCTCGCTGCCGTGCTGCCCAACTATGCGCAGCTGCCTACTTTGCGTGCATCGCTTTCCGCGTTGCAGGCGCAGGCCAATAGCGCGCTCACCGATGCCATCAACCAGGGCAACGATGCCTTGCGCGCGGGACGCATCGACGGCGACGGCAACGACACCGCGCTGGCGCATTTCAAAGCGGCGCTGGCGATCGATCCCAACAACGCGCAGGCCAAAGCCGGGCTCGGCCAGGTAGCGCAAGCCTTGGTTGTGCAAGCCAATGCGGCGATCGATGCGGGCGATGCCGATCATGCGCGGCAGTTGCTGGACCAGGCCGACGCGCTTGCTCCCGGTTCGGCGGACTTGATCGCGGCGCGTGCGCGCTTGGGGCAGCCGCCCGTGCCACCGGTGGTACCGCCATCCGGCAACAAAGCCACGGCAAGCGCGCAGCAAGCAGCACCTTCGCAAGACGACAATGCGCCACTTCCCGTCGCACAACTTACTGGCCAGCAGGAAATCCAGGTGGCCGATATGGTGAGCCGCGCCAAACAGGCTGCTGCGCGCGGCGACATCATGACGCCGCCCGGCAATTGCGCATACGACCTTTACCGCGGTGCACTGGCTATCGACGGCAATAACCAGCAAGCCTTGGCCGGCTTGCAGGCATTGCCTGGCGAAGTGCAGCAGCAATTCAACAATGCTTTGCGCAGTGGCAGCCTCAAGAAAGCCAACAGCCTGCTCGATGCGCTCAGCAATCTCGAACCGGGCGATGCGGCCATCGCCATTTCGCGCCAGCGGTTGGCGAATGCATGGTTCGATCAGGCCGAACAACAATTGGAAAGCGGCGATCGCGACAACGCGACCGGGTCGTTGGAGCAAGGACGTCAACTGCAGCCAGACGATCCGCGCATACGGGAAATCACGGCGCGCATGCAGGGTAATCGATGACGGTATTGGTTTTTGGCGGTAGCAGCCAGATCGGCCAGTACCTGCTGCCATTGCTAGCCGCGCGTGATGAGCCGGTGGTGGCAGTGAGCCGCACGTCACATGCAGCAACCGACGGTGTGACGTGGCTGAGCGGCCAGTTGCCGGATGCCGTGCCCAAGGTGGATGACGTCTCGGCAATTGTCAGCTTTGGCCCGCTGAACTGGTTTGCGAAATGGTTGAGTACGGCGACGTTGCCGCACGCGCCTCGCGTGATCGCGGTCAGTTCGATGAGTGCGGAAAGCAAGCGTGTATCGGAAGTCTCCGTCGAACGCGATCTCTCTCAATTGATTCGAGACAGCGAGACAGCACTGGCCGAAGCCTGCGCCCGGCACGGCAGCGCCTGGACCGTGCTGCGGCCCACGCTTATCTATGGTGCGGGCATGGATAAAAGCCTTACGCCGATTGCCCAGCGCGCGATGCGGCTGAAGGTGTTCCCGCTACCGGCGGCCAGCGGTATGCGCCAGCCGGTGCATGCGCAGGATCTGGCTCACGCAGCCCTTGCAGCGTTGGATAAGCCAGCGTCGGCCGGAAAGATTCTGGCCATTGGCGGCGGCGAACAGCTCACGGTAGGCGAGCTGTTTGCACGCGTGCGACACAGTTTGCCCGTCGATACGCTGCCACTGCCGCTGCCGGCGTGGTTGTTGGGGTTGGCTCGCCGCAGCATCGCCGGGCTGCGCGGCCCCTTGAGCCGCCTGGAGGCAGACCTGGTGGCCGACAACACGGAAATGACGCGCTTGCTCGGCGTGCAGCCACGGCCGTTCCGTCCGGATGCGGACTGCTGGCGTTGTAGGTTGGGGTGAGCGGCACGCGAACCCCAACATTGCCGGATGGCATGCAGGCCATGTTGGGGTTCGGCTGCGCCTCACCCCAACCTACATTGCCTGCGCAAATCCCCGAAATGCCCCAGCTACGCCATCTCTGGCAGGCCTGCATTCATCCCGCCGCCGGGTGCCGAGCCCTATGATCTCGGACACTGCCGATCCGGCCTCCTGCCCTGGAAACCACCCCGTTGGAATTTCTCAGCCGACTCCGTTCGATCGCAAGCGCATGCTGGCCGTGGGTGCGCATTCCCTTCTGGATTTGCACGGGCCTGCTCTTCGGTTTCCTGCTGCCGTATTCGCTGATCCTCAACAAGCGCGTGCAGGACCGTTTCAGTGATCTGGTCTTTGCCGTACCCACGCGCGTCTATTCGCAGCCATTGCGGCTGGCACCTTACGTGCCGATGACGCCCGGTACGCTGGAAGTGGAACTCGCGTTCTCCGGCTACGCCAATGACGGCCACGGCGACGTACCCGGCAGCTGGGCGAAGAAGGGCAGCACCTATCTGATTTCCTCGCGCGGTTACGCCGGACCCGACGGTGGCGAACTGCCCAAGCATATTCGCGTTGCGCTGGGCAACGGCATGGTGCAGTCCGTTACCGATGTGGCTTCCGGCAAGGCGCTCAGCGAAACGCATCTCGACCCGGCACGCATCGCCACCGTCTACGGTGCCAAGCAGGAAGATCGCACCTACGTGCAATTGAATGATCTGCCGCCGTTGCTGATCGCCGGTTTGCAAGCAGTGGAAGACCGCGACTTCAAGCATCACATCGGCGTCGATTTCACCGCCATCCTGCGCGCCGCGTTTGCCGATTTGCGCGCTGGTCATACCGTGCAAGGCGCGTCCACGCTGACGCAGCAGCTGGTGCGCAATCTGTTCCTCAACCGCGAACAGACCATGGGGCGCAAGTTGAACGAAGCGCTGATGTCGATCCTGCTGGAGATGCACTACAGCAAGGCGCGCATTCTCGAGGCATACATCAACGAAGTGTTCCTCGGCCAGCAGGGCGACCAGGCGGTGCATGGTTTTGCGGCGGCATCGCAGTTCTATTTCGGGCGTCGGCTGGAATTTTTGCGTCCGCAGGAAATCGCCATGCTGGTTGGCCTGGTGAAAGGCCCCAGCCAGCTCGATCCGCGTCGTTATCCGGATCGTGCGCTGGCGCGACGCAATCTGGTGCTGGATACGTTCGTCACCACCGGGCTGTTGTCGGCAGAACAGGCGCGTGCGGCCAAGGCGACACCGTTGGGCGTGATTCCGGATGGCCAGTTGCCGCATAACCGCTTCCCGGCCTTCATGGAACTGGTGCGCCAGCAGATCACCAACGACTTCGACGAAGACACGCTCAAGCAAGGCAATCTGTCGATCTTCACCACGCTGGATCCGGCCACGCAGCTGTATACCGAGCAGGCGATCGACAGTGCGATCAACGGGCTTGGCAAGCGCGGCGAAGACACGCAGAGCGCGGCCGTTGTCACCGATTCCAAAACCGGTAGCGTGCTGGCCGTCGTCGGCAGCAAAATTCCTGGCGACCAAGGTTTCAATCGTGCGTTGGATGCACGCAGGCCGATCGGTTCTACCATCAAGCCGTTTGTCTATCTGGTGGCGCTGACCAATCCGGAGCGCTGGAATCTCGCTACGCAACTGGATGATTCGCCGGTCAGCATGAAGCAGCCCGACGGCAGCTGGTGGACGCCGCACAACGACGACAACCAGAGCCACGGCATGGTGCCGATGGTGGATGCGCTGGCCAATTCGTGGAACCTCGCCACCATTCACTTGGGATTGGAAGTGGGCTTGCCGCGTATCAAGGCGTTTCTCGATTCGTTTGGCCTTACCAATGTGCAACCTGGTCCTTCGTTGTTGATCGGCGCGGTCGATCTGGCGCCGATCCAGGTCACGCAGCTGTATCAGTACATCGCCTCCGACGGCCACGCGCTGCCGCTGTTGGCGGTGAGCGGCGTGGTCGACAGCCATGGCCACACCATCAAGCGTTATGAAGTGGAAAGCGGCAAGGGCGAATACCAACCCGCCGTGCGCCTGGTGACCTGGGCGATGCAACAAGTAGCCACGTACGGCACGGCGAGTTCGCTGGCCAAATCCAATCTGGCCTATCTGCATACCGCAGGCAAGACCGGCACCAGCAACGATTTGCGCGACAGCTGGTTTGCCGGCTTTACCGGCGATCGCCTGGCGGTGTTCTGGATGGGCCGCGACGACAACAAGCCCAGCCATCTGTGGGGTTCCACCGGCGCGCTGCGTGCGTGGCAGGAATTGTTCCGCAAACTGCCTACCGTACCGCTGCCTGCTACGGCGGGTGATGGTCTGGAAATGGCCTGGATCAACCCGGCCGATGGCCGGCGCAGTGATCCGGCTTGTTCCGGCGCCAAGGAGGTGCCGATCATTGCGGGCAGTCTATCCACGGATTCTGAAGGGTGTTTCTGGCAAAAAGTCGGTAATCTGTTCGGCGGCGGCCAGAGTGCTCCCCAGCCTGCCACCGAATCGCCGACCCCCACCGCCAGCCAGCAATAGCCAAGCAGACCATGCCGTACCGTTCACGTCGCCTCCGTAGCCCAGTAGTGCCCGTCGTCATGGCGGGCATCTTGCTCGCCGCCTGCGCCCAGCCCGCGCCCGAAGCACCCAAGCCGCCGCCGGGCAAATCCTCGGTCGCGATGGTGGAAGAAATCCGCGCCGCCGGAGAGCGCGATAAGTCCGTCATCAACGTGCATCCGCTGGCCGATCCGGGCATCGCCACCTTGCAGGACGCAGCAAAACAAGATGAGCGCAACGGCAACTACCAGGCCGCTGCCGCCAAACTTGATATAGCGCTCAAGCGCAACCCGGATGCACCTGATGTGTTGCAGGATCGCGCCGAAGTCGCCATCTACATGGGTGATTTCCAGCTGGCGGAAAAACTCGCCCATCAGTCGTGGACGTTGGGTTCCAAGCAGGGGCCATTGTGCGCGCGTAACTGGCAGACGATCGTGGAGATTCGCCAGCACGCCAATGATGATGCGGGAGCTGCGTCGGCCAGCAAGTGGGTTGGTGAGTGCCGCGAGCCGGGGATTCAGCGGCTTTGAGGTGATGGCTGCTTGGATCGATTGGCTTTGTATCGGCATTGACGGCTCACTGGCTTGAGCGCTGGCCAACGACACGCTCACCGCGACCTGACAATTATCCTGCTTGCCGAGCACGCCACAGTACTGGCGAGCCACACCGACCGAATGCGTACCCTTCTTGGGAAATCCGGTGTCATCGATGATCCAGT
>NZ_DATEJY010000273.1:0-12143 GCF_035277725.1 Dyella sp.
CAGCAAATTCAAAGCTAGCGATTCGTCGCCCCGGCGAACGCCGGGGCCCAGTGTCTTTGACGACCTGTAAGTCGCTGGATCCCGGCTTTCGCCGGGACGACGAGCTTTTTAGCCATTTCGCTTAAACAAGCAAAACTTTCCGCGGACAGCAATGCGCGAAAGCGGAAGCGCTTTTCAACAGCGAATGCTGGTCAATCCACTTTCAGGAGGCATCAGGGGCAGATGGATGATGCGCTTCGCTTACGCCTTCGGGGCCGTCCATCCGAACGTTCTCCGCGCTTCGCGCTACGTCCCGCTTTCGCGGGAATGACGGCCCTTTGCAAGTTTCATGGTGGCGATGCCTCGACGCTGCATGACTGTTGGGTTGGTGCCCACGGAGTTACGCAGTGCCGACCCCAACTGCTCAAGCCGGACGCACGTCATGCAACTGCCAGCTCGCACCAATCAACCAGGTCAAACGCTGCCGCACGATGCTCATCGGCAAGCTGCTGATGACTTCCACGTCGGTATTCAAGTCCGCCACTTTGGCGCTCACCGTAGCAAGCTGATCGGTCACGCCCAGACGCTCGTCCACGCTATCGGGATCGGGCTGCATCGCGCGCCAGCGCTGGAACAACAGGGGGCTGCGCAATGCTTCCTGCAGGGCCGCCGCCAAATCGTTTGGGCCGGCGCCGTCGTAGCTCAGCGCAGGCTCCGGGCCGCGCGCATGCATGAGGTCCTTGATCTGCAGATAGTAGTGAGTGCGGTTGGTCATGGTTCCTCCCTTTTTGGTGACCGTTCCTGACTAGCAGGCCGGGTGGCCGATGCGTCCCTCAAAAGCGCAACGCTGCCGGGTCCAGCAAATGCGACGCCCGTTCCGGCGGCACCCCATGCGGCAGGATGCCTAAGCAGGGCGCTGGCAGCGATGCCTGCAACGTGGCGATATTCTCCTCGATCGCAGCCATCGCCGGGTCGATGCAGTTCCCAATCCAGCCAACCAGCCGGCAACCGTCCGCCAGGATGGCCTCGGCGCTGAGCAGCGCGTGGTTCAAGCATCCAAGCCGCAGCCCCACCACCAGTACCACCGGCAAATCCCACGCCTTGGGTAATGCGGAGGCGAGCAAACCGGGCGCCAGCGGCACACGCCAGCCGCCGACGCCTTCCACCACCACGGTGTCGTAACGTGTGCATAGCTTCTGATAGGCGGCGTGCAGTGACGGCAACGCAATCGTCACGCCGGCGTGAGCAGCCGCCAGATGCGGTGACAAAGGCTCGCGCAAGGCGATCGGATTGATCTCGTCGTAAGCGGGCGATGGCGCACTCGCGGCCTGCAGCGCCAGTGCATCCTCGTTGCGCAAGCCATCCACGGTTTCGGCGCAACCGCTGGCGACCGGCTTCATGCCGCAGACGCTTTGACCTGTCGCGCGCAAGGCATGGATCAACGTGCATGCCGCGTGGGTCTTGCCGATACCGGTATCGGTCCCGGCGACAAACAGCGATGCGCTCATGCGACGCTCGCCTTGGCCTCTCTTGCCCAGCGCCCGGCGAGCCAATAGATCGGCGTCAACAGGATATAGAGGCAACCGGGCAACGCCGTCCATGCCGTCGTTTCGGGAATCACGAGAGTCACGATGAGCGACAACAAGGCCACGCAAATCGAGCCCAGTTGTGCATAGAAATTTTCGCGCGCATCGATGCGCTCGATCAGCGACATATGCGCCTTGCGCAAGCTATGGCGGTATAGACCGGCAAGACACCCCGCCATGCACGCATAGGCCATGCCGTAGCAAAGATAAAGCGCTTTCACGTCGTGCACGCTATTGATGGTCAGGCTGCCGGACAATTCCTGATGCGCGAAAGCGGCATAAAGCGCGGCGAACATCGCCTGGAACAACATGTTCAAGGGATAGACAAAAATCAAGGCGAAGAACACCAGCATCAAGCTCAACATCAGGCTGGTGGTGTCGTGCAGCCGAAAATGATCGCGCCAGCGTACGTGACGGTGCCAGAAGATCATCAAGGTGGCGAAGCTGCAGGCAAAGGCAGGAATGCGGTCCAGCGCCGACAAGAGATCGTCCAGGCTATGCGGCACCTCGGCGCCGGCGATGGCCAATACGCTCGCCGCAAAGGCAAAGGCTGCGTCGATGAAGCCGTCCAGGCGATGTGCTTCCACGCGCCCGCTTTGCGCAGCATCGTGCTGCTCACTCATAGTCGATTCCCCTTGTGCTTGCACGTCGAACAACCCATCTTTGGCCCATCAGTCTGCAGCAATCGAGTCCACACGTCATGTTCGAGATCAAAAGCGGCCTGGCCGCCAGCAAACCTGAGCAATACGCCGATCTGGTGGCACAGGCCCGCGGCATGCTTGCCGGCGAACCCAGCCTGATTGCCAACGCGGCCAACTTCGCGGCCTTGGTGTTCCACAGCCTGCCGGACTTCAACTGGGCAGGGTTCTATCTCTATGACGGCAAAGAACTGGTCGTCGGGCCGTTCCAGGGCAAACCCGCCTGCATTCGCATTGCACTGGGTCGTGGTGTCTGCGGCACCGCCGCGCAAACGCGGCAGACGCAACTGGTGCGCGATGTGAATAGCTTCGACGGCCACATCGCCTGTGACGCCGCCTCGCAATCGGAAATCGTGGTGCCGCTGGTAAAGGCCGATGGCGCGCTGCTGGGCGTGTGGGACGTGGACAGCCCATCCATCGGACGCTTCGACGAAGAAGACCGCGCCGGCATGGAAGCCTTGTGCGCCGTCTTCATGGAAGCCGTCGACAAGTAGGCTGGGATGAAATCCCAGCATTAGAGGGCACAAGAAAGAGCTGGGATTGTCATCCCAGCCTACGCATTGCGCGCGTCGCTCTCCAGCAAGCCCATCACCGCTGCGCGCGCTTCTTCGACACCTGTTCCATCCGGTGCCGAAAACACCTGCATCGTGACCGGCGCGTTCGCGCCAACTTCCTTGCGCAAGGCAGCCAGCGCCTGGGCGGCCTGATTGCGCGACAGCTTGTCCGCCTTGGTCAGCAGCACATGGCAGGGCAGCAGCGTGGCGATGCAGAAATCCATCATCATGCGATCGAATTCCTTCATCGGATGGCGGATGTCCACGATCAGCACCACACCGCGCAAGCTGCGGCGTACATGCAGATAGCGGTCGATCTCATGCCGCCAGTGCTCGCGCAAGGCCTCGGGCACCTTGGCATAGCCGTAGCCAGGCAGATCGATCAGCCGCGTGTCCAGCAGCTGCGACGTTTCACCGCGCAGCAGAGGGGGTAGCGAAAAGGCGACCATCTGCTGGGTGCGCCCCGGCGTTTTGGAGGTGCGCGCCAGACCCTTCTGGCCGGTCAATGCGTTCAAGGCGCTGGATTTGCCAGCGTTGGAACGTCCGGCAAATGCCACCTCGGCGCCTTCGTCGGGGGGCAGTTGCTGGACACGATGGGCGGCGAGCACGAACTGTGCGCCCTGGAGTGGATTGGTAGGCATGGTCCTTGGTTTGACCGGCTAGGATGGGGTGGAGATAATTTTGAAGTTCTGCCAGTCACGGTGCGCTGGGGGGCTTGCAAGTGCGCACCGTACATCCAACAGTGTTTCCTGGAGGCAAGTGTATGAGTTTTCGGCTCGCCGGTTGCCGGCCCGCTGTCGTGAATGCAGTAGCCCTGGTGCTTGCTCTCTCCACTGGCGCCGTCCTTGCGCAGAACACCAAGGCGCCGGCCGCTGCGGCCTCCGCTGCCAAACCTGCTCCCGCCGCGAGCGCACCGGCAGCTGCCGTGCCTACCGCCGCGCCGCACGATGGCAACGGAATGGTGGCCACCAAGCCCGGCGATGCCACGGCCGGCCAGGGCAAGGCCGCTGCATGCGGCGCCTGCCATGGCATGGATGGCAACTCCACCGATGCGCAATATCCGAAACTCGCCGGCCAGCACGAGATGTACATCGCGCATCAGTTGCATAACTTCAAGGATGGCGAACGGCAGAATGCGATCATGCTCGGCATGGCCACGCCGCTGTCGGACCAGGACATGCGCGACATCGGCGCCTACTTCGCCAGCAAGCAGCCGCTGCCGGGCGTGGCCGATCAGGCATTGGTGGAGCGCGGACAGCAGCTTTATCGCCAAGGCGATCCGCAGCGCGGCATTCCGGCCTGCATGGCATGCCACGCCATCGACGGCCGTGGCAATCCCGGCGCGATGTATCCACAGCTCACCAGCCAGCATGCGCAATACATCGAAGCCAAGTTGAAGGATTTCCACGATGGCGTGGTCTGGGGCCACGAGGCGCATGCGCAGATCATGCCGACCATCGCCAAGAACCTCGACCCGCAGGATATCGCGGCCTTGGCCAGCTATATCGAAGGCCTGCACGTCGCCGACCATAGCGCGACCGCCAAATCGCCGTAACTTCGCGCTGGCCATGTTGTCCCAGGGATGCTCCGGATCATTTTCCGTAAAATGAAGGGGCATCCCATCCCCGCTTTCCACCCCCGAGGCCAGCCATGCTGAAGCGTTTGTCTTTCCTTTGCGCGTCGTTGATCGCGCTTGCCGCCTGCAGTCACAACGGGTCCGACGCCACGTCGCCGCAACCCGCACCGGCCCAGACATCCGCACCAGCCGCCCCCGCCTCGGCCGCCAAACCGGCCCCCGCGAGCACCGCGCAAGCGCCTGCAAGCACGTCCACCGTTGCATCCGCCAGCACCGCTGCCACGCCAGCATCAGGTTCGACGGCATCGGCGCCGCAGAAACCTTCCGCGCCGGCCGAGCCCTTCGTCGACAACGGCAAGTGGGTGGAAGGCAAGAACTACTTCACGATCGAGCCGCAGCAACCCACCGGCAATCCCGACAAGATCGTGGTGACGGAAGTGTTCTCCTACGCTTGCCCGGCCTGCAATGCGTTCCACACCACCGCCGATCAGATCGAGAAGAGCCTGCCGTCGAATGCGCAGATGACGTATCTGGCGGCCTCGTTCCGTCCGGATGAAAACTGGCCGCTGTTCCAGCGCGCCTACTACGCCGCCAAGGCGCTGGGCGTGGCCGAGAAAAGCCACGATGCGATGTTCGATGCCGTCTGGAAAACCGGCGAACTGGCGAACTACGACCTCACCACCAACCGCCCGAAGCCGCAGTCGGCGTGGCCGACCATCGATAACGTGGCGAAGTTCTACGCCAAGTACGGCGTCGATCCCAAGCAGTTCGTGGCCGTCGCCAATTCCTTCAGCATCAACACACAGATGAAGCGCGCCGACGACATGATGAAAGCGTATGGCGTGGATGCCACGCCCACTCTCGTCGTCAACGGCAAATACCGTTTCACCCCCGGTGATGCCGGTGGCTACGCGCAATCGGTCGAGCTGACCAAGTGGCTCGTTGCCAAGGAAGCCGCGGGCAAGTAAGCATCCATGCACAGCGCCCGGTTCGCCGGGCGTTTTTGTTTTTGACCCTAGAAAATCCGACGCGCCTCGTCATCAGGAAGAACCATGTTCAAGACCGCCCGATTCCGTCTCGCCACGCTGCTTTGCGGCCTGCTGCTGACCACCGCCTGCAGCGCGGCGACACCCGATACCGCTGCCGCGCCATTCACCGACGGCAACCAGTACGTCACGTTGCAGGCGCCTTACCAGCGCGACAGCAGCAGCGGCAAAGTGGAAGTGGTGGAGGTGTTCTCCTACGCCTGCATTCACTGCGCCGAGTTCTCCACTTACGCCGACGAACTGCGCAAGTCTCTGCCCAAGGGCGTGGAGTTCAAACTGGTGCCGGCACCGTTCAACGACAGCTGGGTGCCGTTCGCGCGCGCCTACTATGCGGCCAAGAAGCTCGGCGTGCTCGATCGCACGCACGATCTGCTGTTCGAAAAGAAATTCAAGGAGCAGTACCCGATCAACACGATGAACGAAATCGCCGACTTCTATGCCAGCCAGGGCGTGAATCGCGATGAGTTCCTGAAGATTGCCAACTCGCCGGAAGTGGATGCGCAGATCAAGAAGGATCTCGCGCTGATCCAGGCCTGGGGTGTGGACGGCACGCCCACCATCGTGGTCGACGGCAAGTATCGCAGCGCCAACATCAAGAGCTTCAGCGAACTGGTGGATCTCACCAAGTGGCTGGTGCAGCAGGAATTGAACGCCAAGCACTAAAAGCCGAATGGCTGCTTCGGCGCGATGCCGAAGCAGCCGTACCGATACGGTTTTCACAATAACCGCATCGAGAACCTTTAGGATGCCCAGACCCGTTTGGAAGCATCCAAAGACTGCGCTGATCCATGACCCGCGCCCCCGCCAAGCAGCAACGGCTGCGTCTCCTGAGCTGCAATATCCTGGCAGGCGCCAGCGTGCAGCGTTATCACCAGTACGTAACGCGCGGCATCAACGCCGTGCTGCCCGCACGCAGCAAGCTGGACAATCTCGATCGCCTGGCAGAGCTGCTGCCGCAGTTCGACGTGATCGGCCTGCAGGAAGCCGATGCCGGCAGTCTGCGTTCCGGCTTTCTCAACCAGACGCGCTACCTTGCCGAGACCTCCGGCATGCCGTTCTGGAGCCATCAGCCGAACCGCCCGATCGCTCAGCTTTCGCATACGGCCAATGGCCTGATCTGTCGATTGGAACCGGAAGTAGTGGTCGACTACCCGCTGCCCAGCCGCGTTCCTGGCCGCGGTGCTCTGCTGGCACGGTTCGGTGATGACGCCAACGGGCTGGCGGTGGTGGTGGCGCATCTTTCGCTGAGTGCACAAGCGCGCGCGAAACAGCTCGCCTTTATCGCCGAAGTGCTGCAGGATCATCCCCACGCCGTGTTGATGGGCGATCTCAACACCGACACGCACAGCACGGAAATGCGCCACCTGTTTGCCCATTCAAGCCTGCAGCCGCCGGAGCAAGCCGTGCCGACGTTTCCGAGCTGGAAGCCAAGGCGTGCACTCGATCACATCCTGGTGTCGTCCGGCATTCGCATCGACAAGATGTGGACGCTGCCGCAGGCGTTCTCCGATCATCTGGCACTAGCGGCCGACATCCAGCTTCCTTTGACGTCCACAAAAATAGCTTCCACGAAAACCCATCCATGAGCACACGCCGTTTCTTTCCGACCGCCCTTCCCTGGTTGCTGTTGCTGGCCTTTGGCCTGTTCACCGCGTGGCTGCGTTACGGCTTTATCGAGCCGCCCGAACTTGCGCATCTTTGCGACGACACCCATGGCCCCGCGTGGTGCGGCGTGCGCACGGCCATCGTGCTGGGTTTCAATTCCTACGGCTTCGGCATTGCCGCCCTCATCGTTACCGCACTGTCGCTGATCTTGAAAAAGCCGTGGCTGGCATGGCTGGCTGCGGCGCTCGGCGTGCTTGCGGTCATTCTGTATTGCTTCTACGCCGGTGCGTTCGCACTGCTAGTCGGCAGCTTGCGCCTGGTACGACTGCAGACGAACCGAATGATGGTGACGCCAGGCCACCCACACCGGCACGGCAATCGCCAGATTCAAACCCAGCCATAGCCACGCCACCTTGTTCATGCCCACTTCCTGCACCACCGGTGCCATGGCGAGCAAGGGGCCAACACACGCCATGAAACGTTGTTCCGTCGACGGCATGGTGAACTCGCGCGTCAACAAACCAAACACACCGTAGGCGACGCACGGCAAGCAGAACAGGCCCATCGGGAAATCCATGTAGCGCCCGTTGAACGCCAGCAGCAGGTCGTACAGCACCAGCGCAAATAACGCGCAGTAGCGCCACCACTGCGAAGGCTCGGTGTGATCATGATGATCAGCCAGATGCGCCGCGATACGCCGTGCCAGCGCCGCGGCAATCGCCAATGCACCGATCAGGCACACGGCGGAAATCAGCCACTGCCACCACCACTGGCAAGCGAACAGCATCTGCCGCAACTGCCATGCGGCCGAACATCCCGCAGCGAATCCCGCCAGCCATAACGCCACCCATCCGCGCAGGCCATGCCAGCTGCGGCGCCGGCCGCCCACGAACGCAAAAACGGCAGCGCCTGCGATACCAGCCAGCCATCCCAGCCACCATTGCGGATCTTCCGTCACCGGCCCCAGCATCGGGAATTTCGGCTTCGCATTCGAATCGAAGATGCCCCAGTAACCGCCTACCGTACCTTCCAACTCGCGCTTCCATGGCTGATCAAACGTCTCGATCACGTTGTAGGGCATATGCACTTGCGCGGCATAGCGCAGGAAGCTGCGCAGATATAGCGCTTCATCCACCAGGCTGGGTTCGGCGGAACGGCGCAGGCGGCCTTCGCTGGGCCAGCCGGTTTCGCCGATCATCACTTGCTTGCCGGGGAACATGTGCTCCATGCGCGTGTAGACGTCCTTGACGTGCTGCACGGCGTCGATCGCCGCGACCGGATTGTTTTCCCAATACGGCAGGATATGGATCGTGACGAAATCCACCACGCTCGCCATCTGCGGATAGCGCAACCAGTTTTCCCATACGTCGGCATAGGTCACGGGAATCGAGGCAGGCGCGGCCGCACGTACCTGCCGGATGTATTCGCTGAGACGCTTGGGTGAAAGATCGCCACGCAGCAGCACTTCGTTACCGACGATGATGCCGCGGATCACTTTAGGATTCGCCATGGCAGTCGCAATGCCCTGCTCGATCTCCTTGTCATTGATCTTCGGCACGCTGCCCAGCCAGATGCCCATCAACACCTGCATGTGATAACGCGCAGCAATCGCCGGCACAGCGGCCAGGCCGTTGCTTTGCGAATACGTACGCACGCAGTCGAAGCGCTGCGAGAGCGCACGCAGGTCTTCATCGATGCGCTCAGGCGTGATGACGAAATTCTGATTGAAAGGTGTCTCGCCCGGCTTGCGGAACGGTGCGTAGGACACACACGCAATGCGCGCGGACGGCGCATCCGGCAACTCCACCGGACGGCCGATCTGCCACCACCACGCCAGCCCGGCCAATGTCGCCAGAATCAGGGCCAGCCAGGCAAGACCGTAATGGGCGGCACTCTTGGGCTTGGATGACATGCTGGCCTTGGGTGGCTTGGGTAGAACGTCGAAGGATAAGAGGGGAGCGCGCAACAGGGAACGGGCAGTTGCTTCCCACCCGTTCGACTCAACAAGCGAAGCCACGTGTTTCCTGTGTGAAGCGCCATTCATACCGACCAAAACCCATCCATTACACTGCAGCGGATTGTCCGCAGGAACGGGAGTTTCCATGGCCTCGCCAGCCGTATCGCGCTTCGGCCGCTGTCTGTTGACCGTTATCGCCAGCGGGATGCTGGCCGGTACGGTGGTCGCACAAACAACCCTCGATGCATCGCTGGCCGCACAGCGCGCCGCCTTCAAGCAGGCGTACGCCGCCGCCAGCCAGGGTGGCGACGGCTGGCGTCCACTGGCCGAGGGGCTCAAGGATTACCCGCTGTATCCCTATCTGCAGGCCGCATCGCTGGAGCACGATCTGCAGCAGGTGGATCGCCCCACCGTGGAAGCCTACCTGCACCAGTATCCCGACCTGATTCCCAGCAGCGACCTTAAGCGCGATTTCCTGCAGGAACTCGCGCGCCGCCAGGACTGGACCGATTTCGTCGCGATGTACCAGCCCGGCCTTGGCAATGCGCTGAGCTGCGATGCCCTGCAAGCGCAACTTGCCGGCGGCGCCCAGTTGGATTTCAACCGCGATCTCGCCGCGCTGTGGGCCGAGCCTGCCCTGCCATCCGCGTGCGACCCGGTGCTGAGCGCTGCGCACGATCAAGGACTGCTGTCCCCCGCACGCCTGTGGTCGCGCATCGACGCAGCAGTCGAAGCCGGCAAGCCTGGTACGGTGTCCGGCATGGCGCAATGGTTGCCGGCGGATGATGCCAAGGCGGCGCAAAACCTTGTCTTGGCGCTCAACGATCCGGCCGCGGCCGTGACGGCTGCCAAGCAGTGGCCTGACAATCCACGTTCGCGCCAAGCCGCCGCGTTGGCGCTGACACGTCTGGCGCGCCGTCAATCCAACATGGCCGATAACGCCTGGCAGCAACTGCAAGACCGTTTTCACTTCACCACCGAACAGCGCGACCGCGTGCTGAACGCACTGGCCCTGTTCCATGCGACCGACTTCGACGATGACGCCCTCAAACGGCTAATCGATTTGCCGCCTTCCGCACAAACAGCAGCCAGCCGTGAATGGCGCGTGCGCGTGGCGCTGGCAGAGAAAAACTGGCAAGCGGTGCTGGATGGCATTGCAGCGATGCCACCCGATCAACAGCAAGACGACGAGTGGCAATACTTTCGCGCACGCGCCTTGAGCGGACTGGGCCGCACTGACGAAGCGCGGCGCGCATATGACAGCGTCGCCAGGCAATCCAGCTATTTCGGCTACCTGGCCGCCGATCATCAGAACGCACCCTACGCACTGTGCAGCACGCAGCTCGCCGCTCAGCCACAAACGCAGCAGGCCGTGCTCGCCATTCCCGGCATGCGCCGCGCGTTCGAACTGTTTGCCGTCGGCATGCCCAAGCAGGCACGCCGCGAATGGAGTCAGGCACTGGCCGACGCCGATGCGCAAACGATCCAGCAAGCGGTGATCCTCGCCAACGAACGCGGCTGGTACGACCGCGCGGTGTTCTCGTTCAACAAAGGCGATGCACTGAGCTACTACCCGCTGCGCTTTCCGCTCGCCAGCCAGGATGGCCTGGTGCCGCAGGCCGAGCAGGCCGGCATCGATCCGTCGTGGGCCTACGGCATTCTGCGCGTGGAAAGCGCGTGGATGAGCGACGCCCAATCCGCTGCCGACGCGCGCGGACTGATGCAATTGCTGCCCAGCGCCGGCGCCGAGGTGGCGCGCCGCAACGGACTGCCGTGGAACGGTGGCGACAGCCTGTATGACCCAGCCACCAACATCGAGCTGGGTACGCGGTATCTGGCGCAACTGGCCGCGCGCTTCGACGGTTCGCCCTGGCTGGCCAGCGCTGCCTACAACGCCGGCGCGGCGCGTGTGAATCAGTGGCTCACGGCGCGCAGCTTGCTGCCGCCTGATTTGTTCGTCGCCACCATACCGTTCAAGGAAACCCGTGAATACGTCGCACGCGCGATGTATTACAGCGTGATCTACGACTGGCGCCTGCATGGCAATGCCGCGCCACTCTCAACGCGCATGGTGCCGATTGGGCAAACCTCTAGCCGCGTGGATCCGCCGAATGAGCGCCGGGAATTGACTTGCCCGGCCGCGCCATCGGCGACGGCCACGTCGGTTGCGAATAAACCCGTGAAGGATGCGAGCCGCTGATGTAGCGCGCTCCTCCGTCGTGCCACGACAACGGCAGCAAGAAGTGCCGTGGCACAATACCCGCATGCGTATTTACCTGGTCGGCGGCGCGGTCCGCGACAAACTGCTGGGACGCCCCGTGATCGACCACGACCACGTGGTCGTCGGCGCACGGCCGGAAGACATGCTCGCGCAGGGTTATAAACCGGTCGGCAAGGATTTCCCGGTCTTCCTCCATCCGAAAACCAACGAGGAATACGCGCTCGCCCGCACCGAACGCAAGACTGGACGCGGTTACCACGGCTTCGCCGTCCATGCCGATCCCGATGTCGCGCTGGAAGAGGATCTTGCACGACGCGACCTCACCATCAACGCCATCGCCGAAGACGAGCAAGGCCAACTGGTTGACCCCTATGGCGGCGCACGCGACATCGAACAACGCGTGCTGCGGCATGTCTCGCCAGCATTCGTCGAAGACCCGGTACGCCTGCTACGCGTCGCCCGTTTTGCTGCACGCTTCGCACCGCTCGGCTTTACCATCGCCAACGAAACCATGGCCTTGTTGCGGCAAATGGTGCGCGACGGCGAAATCGATCACCTCGTGCCCGAACGCGTTTGGGCAGAGACACGCAAGGCGCTCAGCGAAACGCAACCTTCCGCCTTCCTTCGCGCCCTGCGCGAATCCGGCGCACTGGCCATCTTGTTTCCCGAAGTCGATGCCCTCTACGGCATTCCGCAACGCGCCGAATTCCATCCGGAAATCGATACCGGCATCCATATCGAAATGGTGCTGGACGCCGCCGCCAACCTCGCACCCGGCAACGACCTGGTCGGCTTCTGCGCCCTCACCCACGACCTCGGCAAAGCGCTGACTCCCAAGGGCGAACTCCCGCGCCACGTCGGTCACGAACACCGTGGCGTAGAACCACTGCGCGTACTTGCCGCACGTTTAAAGGTACCCAC
>NZ_DATEJY010000274.1:0-4736 GCF_035277725.1 Dyella sp.
GAGCAAACACCAGTCGTACCCGAACCGCCGTCCGAATCATCCGAGCCGATGAACACCAGCGAAGAGCTCCACAAGCGGCATGTGGTCGCCGAGCATCACGAGCATGAGCGCGCTCATGACAAGCACCCATGATGCGTGACGCAGCGAACCATTTGACGATCGAACGGATAATGTTCGAGCCGATCTAGCAGCGTGCATTTGCGAACACCTTAAGCTCGGAACATTCAAAGCTGAAGAAAAGCGGGGCACCTGTCCCGCTTTTTTGCTGCGTGCAATAAACACAACGCCTACACGAGCAGCGTATTTATACTGCAAATAACACTCACCGACATTACCGCCCACATGGATCCGCGCGCATAACACCGCGCCACAGCGAATAGAGTGGTACCGTGCCTTATCGCCTGCTCAATTAGGTAATGGGAATTGATCAGAGAAGCACCATCGGCAACTCGTTTGGTTGCAACACAAGCTCCAACCAGGCTTGGCTTTCTTCCCCATTGAGGGAAGGGAAAGAGGATTGAGTAGTTGACTCAATCTGCTTGAAGGGGATCCAGGATAACCACTTCCATGGCTCAAATGCCTCTTTGCGACAAGGAGAAGCGCGTATGAAGTCGTTTTCCACCGTTCACCGCATTGCACTCGTGGCCGCTCTGTTGTTGACCGTGCCCGCCGTGCACGCCGCGGATATGCAGCCGCTGGCCACCTCGAAGGTGTCGACCGTAAGCAGTCAAGACACTGACACCTACGACAAATTCATTATTTCCTACCGCCAGGGTAGCGGCATTCGCAACAACCGCAATGAAGTGACCAAGGACGTCCAGTTTGCAATAACGGCCTCCGGTATAGGCCGCATGGCATCTGCTTATTCCACGGCAACCATGCCGTCATTGACCGTAACCTATAAGCGCAAGCTAGGCATTGGCGCCGAACTGGTGCAGACGTCGCGCAGGCTCAACGCGGCGGAAGCCAATGCGTTGATGAAAAAAATCGCAGTGAACCCTGATGTGGTCTATGTAGAGCCCGATTGGAAATTGCGCATCGATGACGTGGCCCGGCCGGTTTTCCCGCCACCGCGCACCGGTGTTCGCAGCAAAACATCTATTTTTTCGCCGTCGGCATTCATGCCAAACGACGCGTTCTACTTTCTTCAGTGGAATTTTTACGCGTCAGCTGCTAGCGGTGCGCACATCGATAATGCTTGGGACTTGGCAAGTGGCACAGGTGTTACGGTAGCCGTCATTGACTCAGGCGTCGCTCCGAACCCTGACATCAATACTATTTGGGTCTGCGATGGCTATAACTTTTCAAGCGACGATGGTCCCAACCGGGACAAATGCGGCTGGGATCCAGGCCATCCGGTCAGTAGCAGAATACCTAGCACTTGGCATGGCACCAAAGTCCAGGGAATTATCAATGCCGAAACCGACAACGTCATCGGATTGGCGGGCGTTGCCTACAACGCGAGGGTGATACCCATCCGCGCCGTGCCATGGGATGGCGCCAACGTTTCAGACGTCGTCGATTCCATCGAATGGGCATCAGGCGGTCATGTGGATGGAGTCGAGGACGCCAAGTATCCGGCACAGGTGATCAACATGAGCTTCGGAAATATGGCCGGCCCGTGCTCGAGATTCGAAGCGCTTAGCCAAGCCGTACAACGAGCGGTAGCGCGTAACGTCGTTCTAGTCGCTTCCGCTGGTAACAACGACGCCGACAATGCCAACCATATACCCTCCAGTTGTCCTGGCGTGATCGCCGTCGCCGCTACGGATTATTTCGGCAGGCGAGCAGCCAGGTACTCCAATTATGGTGCGGCAGTTGCATTGGCAGCACCTGTTGGCGGAGCAAATGGACCATATGAGGATTACTGGGAATGGTCGTGGCTGCTTAGCAACTCGGGTACGTATGCACCCAATTTGGATAGTGAGCCTGAAATCACTCCCGACGTCGGTACTTCGTTTGCAGCCCCGCTGGTCACGGGCACTGTGGCGCTTATGATCAGCCTTCGACAGGAGGCGGGGCTTCCCCCTGCTTCACCCGCGCAAATCAGAGCGTGGCTGACTAGTAGCGCATATCCCTTTCCCACCCCGCCGGACAGACCCATCGGCAGTGGCATTCTGGATGCCCATGCGGCCGTGATAAAGGCGATCGAGAGCAACGAAAACTAAGTAAGAATGTTCGCCGACCGTTCATGCCGCGCCTTTCAGCGAAGCCACTTACGCGCGGCGTGAACGCCCCTCAGTCGTCTCGGTACAACGTAGATGGCGCTGTGCCGCTATCTACGCTTATGAAGCTCATAAAATGTCCCGCGAGCAAAAGCAACCATCGCGCTGGAGTACCTAAGGCGATCGTGGATTGGCAACACCTTCACCCAGAATCCTGCCGCTCACCTCCGCGCCATACAGCGAATCCGGTGTGTCGTGATACGCCTTGCGCGTCTCTATGATCGAGCCTTTGAAGCGTGGATCCTGCGGACGCTCGTGCGCATTCATGAAATACGCCACGTCCCATGCGTCCTGGTCGGTAAGCGTGTTGCCGCGACCCAACGGCATATTGGCCTTGATGAAACCGGAAGCATTGTCGAGCCGCTCCATGCCGGCGCCCCAGTTGAAGGATTGCGCGCCCCATAGCGGAGGGAAAGCCGTGCGATCGGCAACGCGCTGGCCCTGGCCGTTGTCGCCATGGCATAGCGCGCAATCGCGCCTGAATACCGCTTCGCCGCGAGCGTAATCCGGGGTTTGTGCCGGCTTGGGCAATTTCGGATAACCGTGTCCGGGCGGCGCAACGCCGATAGGTTCGCCTTTCGACATCCAATACGCATACGCCTCCAAGGCGACGAGTACGTCGTCGCCCAACGGCGGCGCCTTGCCGTTCATGCTGTACTGGAAACAACCCTGCAAGCGTTCGGCAAACGTGTTGACGTGATGATTCTTGGCGCGATACGCGGGATACATCGGATAGGCACCCCACATCGGCGCGCTGTGCGCGAGTCGGCCGGCATCGAGATGGCAGTTCTCGCAGTTCAATGCGTTGCCGACGTAGGCTTTGGCGTAGCGGCCGGTGTCGGTGAAGATCTGCCGTCCTAGGGCGATTTGCTTGCCGAAATCGTCATGGGGGATCGAGGATTCCGGCGGCGGTTCGAAATGGCTGACGACTTTTGCTGTCGATGTTGCTGCAGCGGGCGCGTGAGCAGCTGAAGGAGCCGCCTGCTGTTCCGGTTGATGGCACGCAGCAAGTGCAAGCGATGCCGTCATCGCCATCCATCGCCAGCGCATCATGGCTGCGGCTCCTTCGTCGGCGTCGCGGGCTGCGCGGCATACCACGCACTGATCGCAGCGATATCTGCCTCGCTCAACTTGCCGGCAACGGTTTGCATCAGCTGCAATGGATCGTTGCGTCGCGCTCCTTGTTGCCAGGCATGCAACTGATTGCTCAGATAAAGCGCGGATTGCCCAGCCAGCGGCGGAAAATGATCGCCGACACCAACGCCGCCCGGACCATGGCATTGCTCGCAGGCGGGCACGCCTTTCGACCATTGTCCGCGCGTGGCAAGCGATTGCGCGAGCTGTGTGTTGCCTAAAGGTGTCGGTGGCGAAGTCGCGGGCGGCACGGGCAATTTGCTGTAATAAGCCGCCACGACATCGCGCTCCGTCTCCGTCAATCCGCTTGCAACTGGCTGCATAGTGGCATTGACGCGCAAGCCATGGGCAAAATCGTCCAGCTGCTTGCGCAAATACGCCTGCGGCAATCCTGCCAAACGCGGAAACCCGGCTGCCGCCTGTCCGCCGCCATCCGCAGCGTGACATGCCATGCATGGCGCCACACCGTGGCCGTTGCCCTGCTTCGCAAGCGTGGTGCCATCCGGCGGACCCGCGAGCGCGGCGTCCGCCATCAACGCGCCGCACGCCAACAACGTGATGCGAAACGCACTCATGGCTGCGGCGGCTGGAAGCCGTACTTGCGATAAATCGCCTGCGCTTCGGTGGAAGCCATGAAGGCCAGGAAATCCTTCGCCGCCTGCGTATGCGGCGCATCTTTCATACGCGCTGCCGTGTACGTGGCGGTGACGTTCTGCGCCGCTGGGATCGCAACCGTTTCCACCGGGTGATGCAGCACCTGCTGCTGGAAATACGCCTCCGTCGACCACACCGGCGCCGCATCCGATTCGCCTTGCAGAATGCGCAGCGGCGATTCGCGATGATGGATGCGGGTGAGATAAGTGCTGCCATCCTTCACTTTGCTGTCCATGATGGCGTGATCCAACACATCGCCGCCGGCTTTGTGATAGCTGGCTTCGATCTGCTTGGCGATGCCTTCCCACTGCGGATTGGGCATGCTGACGCGCACGTCGGCGCGACCGAGATCCTGCAAACCTTCGATGTGCTTGGGGTTGCCCTTCGCCACCATGATCGCCAGCGGATTGCGCGCGTAGTCAACCGTGTCGGCAAACCAGCTGTGCTGCTTTTGCAATTCACCGATCGAGCCTTTGCCGTTGGTGAAGATATCCGGCTTCAACGCAATACGCAGATTGCCCATCACCAGCGAGCCGGTTTCGATCTGCTTGGCCAGTATGCCCGGCGGCAAGGTTTCCACGAACACGCGTTGATACTGCCGATAGCGTTGCTTGAACGCTTCCACCAGATCGTGCACCACCATGAATTGATTGCCGGCGAAGAACACCGTCAGTTGCGGATCGACAATATCGCCATGCAGATCGGCAATGGCATCGAACGGCG